>CAZNGL010000166.1:0-5844 GCA_964572405.1 uncultured Bacteriovoracaceae bacterium | reverse complement strand
GGGGCCGATCACCTCGATGAGCATTCTGTCCGCCATGGTCCGCTCCTTTGTGGATCAATGCTATAATGCCCTGACAAAGGGCGCCGTAATGAAATATACCCCGAGAAGGATGATCACCACCCCTGCGCCTTTGCGGAAGATCAGGGACGCACCCTGCCATGAGCTGTTCTCGAGCAGACCCTTCACGGCCGCGGTGGAGCTGCCGGCTATCACGATGGGGATGCAGTGTCCCAGGGCAAAGGTCAGGATGAGGGCAATGCCCGTGACGATCTTGGCCTGCACCGTGATGATGGCCAGGATCGGGGCAATGAACCCGAAGGTGCAGGTGCCGGACAGGATGCCATAGGCGAGCCCCAGACCCAGGGCGCCGAAGAGCCCCTTGAAGTTGAGCCGGGTCAGGATGCTGCCTGACATGGAGCACGACTCTACCCCGAGCATGCCCAAGGCCACCCAGATGAGGACGCCGCCGATGAGGACCTCCCAGAACATGCCCACATCTCCGAGCATGCGGCCCAGGAGGGCACAGGCGATGCCCACGAGCGCGATGCTGACGAAGAGTCCCATGGAGAAGGCCACCGAGTATGCGGCCGCCTGCCTCGGGTTCACCTGGATGTTCTGGCCGCCCACGTAGGCCACGATGAGCGGTATGGATGCCAGGTGGCAGGGGCTCAGCATGACGCTCACCATGCCCCAGAGAAAACTGCCCACAAGGGCGTACATGGTGGAGCCCACGAGCCACGAGTTGATGGTCAGGTAGACGGATTCAAGCATGGTTCATGCACCTCATGCTGATCAAACGGTCTATCTGTCCGTTCGAGCCGATACACACCATCACTTCACTCCCATCTTGGCGAACTGATCTACAATGGCGTTCTCGTCCATGAAGCCCACGTGGCGGTACACCTCTTTTCCGTTCCTGTCGAAAAAGATCTGGGTGGGGATGGCCCGGATGTGGAAACGGGGGGCCTGATCCCTGTCATACCGCAGGTCGATGACGATAACCTCCGCCTTGCCTTCAAATCGCTTCTTTACCCTTTCCAGTATGGGCGTCATCATCTTGCACGGGATACAGGAACCCGCGCCCAGATCGATGAGGGTGATCTTGCCCTTCTGGGGGTATTTGTCGAACTCGCCGGCATCGGCATTGCCGGCCCAGATGTGTATCATGAGCATGCTCAGAAATATTACAGCCGGTATGATTCGTTTCATCATGTCGTTTTGAAATCCTTTCGTAATGATAGATTTGTTAGGTAAAAAACATCCACTAGCACTATTCCCCCACCTCTTCAAAACCCTCCGCCGCGGTGGCGAAGATCGTGGTCGGTCTTTTCTCTTCCATATGAAAGCTCCTTCCGCGGGTTACAGAATTGCTCCGGCCGTCTCAACGGCCTTGTTTCATCATAATCTTTTTCTCCCTGTAATGTGTCGAATGCTCAGATCGTGACCCCGAAATAGATGAAGATGTATTTCAGCGATACGTACAGGAACAGAAGCCCGAAGATGAATTTCAGGACCGCGGGTTTGATCTTTGCCACGAGCTGGGCCCCGAATACGGCCCCTATGGCTGCACCGATCCCCAGGGTTATGGCCACAGGGATGTTCACCACCTGCTGGTAGATCTTGATGGCGGAGCCCACCAGGGCCATCCACACGAAAGAAGCCATTGAGGTGCCGATGGCAAAGCGCATGGGTGCCTTGAACAGGTAGAGGAACGACGGAACCAGGGCATATCCGCCACCCAGGCCGATGATTCCGGTGAGAAAGCCGATACCTGACCCTGCAGCACCTTTCTTCAGGGCGGACCCGGGGAGCCCTTCGGTGGCCACGGGCTCAGGCAGCGGGTTCTTGCTGAGTAGTCCCTCGCCCCCCTCGTAGAGCATCCTGAGGGTCACCAGGAGGAATGCGATGCCGATGATGAGGTCGATGAGCTTGCCATAGGGCTTTATGTAGGCAAAAACCACCGAACCGATAATGACGCCTACGACCCCGCTGGAGCCGGTGATCCACGCACTCTTCTTGTCAACGTTGCCCATGCGGCTGTGTTTGAAGGCACCCGACCCGGCGGTAAAGACCACTGCGGTGAGCGTCGTGCCCACGGCAAAGGCCGGGTCGAAGTGGAACCCGAACCTGATCACCGGCATGATGAGGGCGCACCCGCCCGTTCCCAGCAGACCACCCACGATACCTGCCAGTATACCCACGATGAAGAATATCACATATGTCATGACGATCCCTCCTTTTGGATTTGAGAACCGGATGCATTCAGGCCTGAAAGTCCTGAGCATTCCTTTTCATGGTCGATCTGACGTAGTCCTTGACCGTGGCGACATCTTCAGGAGTGGGATCGTGGCTGCCCTTCTTTGCAATGCCTGCATGCGTGACGATGATTTTCGTCCCATGACTGATCCCCAGGTGATCAAGGGTGCACGTCGTGCACGCCACGTCGCAGCCGTTGATGGCCGCAATCTCGGGGGCAAGTCGTGCGGACTTCACGTAGTTTTCCAGGTGGGCGCCGAGGGCTGCCAGACAGGACATCCTGCCGAAGCCCTCCCGGGCGAGCTCCACCGCCACCCTGTTGGCGAGCTGGCCCGCATATGAGCATCCAGAACACGCAAGGATCATCACCGGCTTTCCCATGGAGCCGGAAATTCCGGGAATACCACTTCCATTCATAGGCTGGTCTCTCCAATTCGTCTTTATTCTATGATCATTTCAGTCCCTGATCAGGGCCTCGATCTCGGCAGGAGGCAGGACCTTGCCCACCACCTTGACCTTGCCGTCTATGACGAGCGCCGGGGTCATCATGACGCCGAACTTCATGATCTGGTTTATGTCCGTGACCTTCTCGATCTCATAGTCGATGCCTGCCTTCTTCGCCGCCTCCTCGGTATTGGCGGCCAGCTTGATGCACTTGGCGCATCCCGTTCCCAGAATCTGCAGTTTTTTCATGATGTGCTCCTTTCTAAAAGATGGTCCCGTAGAGGAACCCGGATATGGTGGCCATGACAATGACCAGCGTTACATACACGATCGTCTTGCCCGTACCGATGACGGAGCGGATCACGAGCATGTTGGGCAGCGAAACGGCGGGGCCAGCCAGCAGCAGAGCCAGCGCCGGACCCTTGCCCATGCCCGAGCCCATGAGGCCCTGGAGGATGGGCACCTCGGTGAGCGTGGCAAAGTACATGAAGGCCCCTGCAAAGGAGGCGATGAAGTTGGCGAACAGCGAGTTGCCACCCACCAGCGAGCTCACCCACACCGAGGGGATGATCCCCTCATGACCGGGCCTGCCCAGCAGGAAGCCCGCAACTAGGACTCCGGCGAAGAGTATGGGCATGATCTGCTTGGCAAACCCCCAGGAGCCGGAGAACCACTCCTGCATCTCTCCCTCCTGGGTGCTCGTGAGGTAGGACAGGCCGATAACGCCCACCATGAAGCCGATCATGGGGGTGTGAGGGAAAGCCAGGGAGAATACTGTAGTAATGGCGGCCACAGCGACCACCTTGAGCACCGGCACCGCGAACCAGGCCACGAGCATGACGGCCAGGCCGGCTGCGCTGAGAGCGGTGATGATCCATTTGGAGGCGTAGACCAGGTGCCAGAATCCGGTCTCCGCCTGGGGCCTGCCCCAGTTGGCGAACACGAGCACCGCGATCATGGCGGCGAAGTACAGGACGTTCTGCCACAGGGGCCTCATGCCGTTTTCCCCGCCCAGCATCATCTTCGGCCCGTCCCGTCCTTCCTTCTCCTTGCGGTAGATCACGTGCATGATGAGGCCGATGATGACGCTGAAGGCTATGGCGCCCACGGCCCTGGCTATACCGAGTTCGATACCCAGGATCCGGGCGGTGAGAATGATGGCAAGCACATTGATGGCCGGCCCGGAGTAGAGGAACGCCACCGCCGGCCCGAGCCCGGCGCCCATGCGGTAGATGCCCGCGAAGAGCGGCAGGATGGTGCAGGAACACACGGCCAGGATGGTGCCTGACACCGATGCCACGCCGTAGGCCAGGACCTTTTTTGCGTCGGCTCCCAGGTACTTCATGACCGTGTTCTGGGACAGGAACACACCGATGGCCCCTGCAATGAAGAAGGCGGGGAGCAGGCACAGGATGACGTGCTCCTGCGCATATGACTTGGCCAGGTACAGGCCTTCGAGGACTGCATTGTTAAAGCGGGGTATGCCTACCGGGAGGTAGAAGAGCACCAAAAATGCTCCTGCCAGTCCGGTGAGCCATTTCCATTCGTCTTTCCAGTTCATGTGGCGACCTTCTTTCCTGTTGAATAATTTATTGCCGCATGCAGCGCGATGCCTTCATGTGTTCGTCCGCGATGGTGCACACGGCTTCCTCGACGCAGGCGAGCATCGGTATGAGGCACGGCATGGAATTCGAATAATAAACATGGAGCCCTTCCTTCCTCGTGGACACGAGGCCCGCAGCCCTGAGCACGGCCAGGTGACGCGACGTGTTGGCCTCTTTCTCGCCGGTGATGGTCACGAGGTCGCCCGCGGTTTTTTCTTCCTCTGCCAAGGCCTCGAACACTCTGATCCTCACCGGGTGAGCCAGTGCCTTGATTATTTCCGCCTTTTTCCGGGCAGCTTCCATGAAATCTTTCTGGTTATCGGGCATTCGTCTACTCCATCAAATTACTAATTTACGATCTAGTAAAGTTTGTTGTATACAAAGTCAAGCTCCAACTATCACAGACATGACATTTCTGTTTCCCCGGCGGAGCATTCAACTGACCGGCATGTTTTTCGATAGATGGAGAGATGGTTGAAACCAATTCGCGCCGCAATGGTCTCAGTTGATAGGGCTGAATTATTTTGTTAGCATCACAGAGAAAGGAGATTATTGTATGTTGTCACAGAAATTCACTTATCTGTCTGCCATATGCCTAATAATAGTACTCCTGGGTGCCATGCCCTGCCAGGCTGCACCAAGAGTCCAGGTGGACGTGAGCACCTACGATGCCGGCAAAGTCCCTGACGGTACGGATGTCATCCATGAATTCCAGTTTAGAAATGTCGGCGACCAGGCCCTGGTTATCAAGCCGAAAGCGTGTTGAGGTGCTACGGTGAACGTCCCGGGGGGACGGAAGATAGAAATGGACAAGTACTCCATAGAACCCGGACAATCGCAGGCCGTGAAGGTGACTATCCCGACCCGGTACATCCGCACCAGGGACCCATACGAGAAGAACGACATCATGATAGAGACCAACGATCCGGACAACACGCTGATCAGGCTCACCATGAGGCTCCAGGTCGTGGATGTGCTGAGCATATCGCCCTATACGATAAATTTCGGAACCGTGAAAGCCAGATCGGAGACAACGCGGGAAATTGCCATCACGAACAGGACGAAGGACTCCATCTCCCTCACGAAGATTACCCCGGCCCCCGATACTGTCCTGTCCGTATCACATAAGGGAGGCATCACCCTGAAACCTTCGGAGACCATCAAGGTGGCGGTCACCTTCAAGCCCTCCTTCCCTCAGAAGAGATTCCTGGGGCTCGTCCAGGTCGAGACAAGCATTGAAAATCTCAAGGTGAAGACTGTACAGGCGAGGGCATCGGTCGAGGGCGGCTGACGGTTCTTCGTCGACATGAAAGGCTGTTGTGCAACCCTGCATGACATTAAATAAGAGACTGTCAGCTGTGAGTGCGGGGCAGGACCATATCCAGATCATGAGAACCGAGTAAGTATATTTTTGTAAATAGTATCCTCTCAATTCCAAAGTGTTGATTTCTTCAATAAATCGATGGTCGTAATATCTTTATCCTTACTGTTGATAATGCTTATGGATTGAGACGACCTGAAAGGTCGAACTCAATCCACC
>CAZNGL010000165.1:0-5994 GCA_964572405.1 uncultured Bacteriovoracaceae bacterium | reverse complement strand
AGAATTCAATCCCCCTGAATGGCTGATATCTCGGATAAAACCATATCCGCCCCCAACCCTGTGTGGCCTCATCGAACTCGTACCTTATGAAATTTCCGAGGCCCTGATACTGGCTTGTGAATACCGTTTCGGCAAACTCGTCAGAATGACAGCTCAGATAGAAGGATTCGTCGGTAAGCAGAAACACCCTCTCGTGCTGCTGTGGTTCGAGGGTAGCTATCATATATGAGGAGTGCTCTGGCGAGGCCGGCCTGCCATCGCCTGAAAACCTGAAATACAGACCGTGCAGGGCCCGTGGCTCCACTCTGTACCAGAAATTGTCCCCGATGATCCCCTGTGCATCGGACAGACCCTGGGCGGAGTGCACATCGTACCACTGCCCGTTCAGACACAGGAAGTCCGTCATGTTGATGATGTCCACCGGCGTCGGTTCGGATATGTCCTTGAGCCCCACGCACACCGCCTCGTTCTCGCCGACATACCCCTCAGCGGTTTGTCTGCCGAGCCTGCCCTTGTAGACGAGGAATACCGTGACATCCATTGCCCATAAAGGAATCGGGCTGCCCGTGAGGTCGAACTCGTAGCGCCGGGGGACATCCCTGGGAATGTCACGGACAGTCCCCGGAAACGGGACCTCGATGTACCTGAAGTCCTGCAGGGTGCTCCAGTCAGGCTCACCCTGCACAAATGGGTCTGTGGGCGAGGGACGGTACTTGATGACGAGATGTATCTCTCCGTCAGACATCTCCTCGCCCCGGGGTGCTGTATTCATGGCCATGACGGCCACACGGGTGAAACCCTGGGTCTTCGGGTCTGTGGGCAGGGAATCGGTGAATGCATAGAAGCCTTCTTCAGGAAGCGAGAGCTCAATGGTTCCCCGGAAAAAATACTTCAGCAGTCCCGCGGAATAGGAGACAGCCCTGGGAATGAGCCTGGATGCATAGCCGCGATAAACCTCGTCGTCCAGGGTGCTCACGAGGTATTCCGGTGAGTCTTCGTCGCTCGTGAGTGACACGCAGAGCAGCGTGCCGACCTCCCCTCCGCCCTCCTTCCTGATATATTCCCTGTCCACGACACTGGAAGGATTCCTGGGGTCAGGCCTGGCGAGGTATTCCGGTACGGAGAAACTCTCTCTTGCGGGGTGCGGAAAATCCTTGAAGATCGTATCCTTGGAAAAGAAGTTAGCATTGGTATATTCCGAGATCCCTATGGGCAGGTTCACGGTAACCTCGGGGTTCGATCCGTCGTATCGATCCGTGTCCACCATGCGGGCTATGGGGATCGGAGCGAGGCTGGAGGCCTCAGGGGGGAATTGCGAGAGGGAGTCGTCGTAGGTGTAGCGGTCAAAGATAATCAAAGAGTCATCCAGATAGACCCTATTCTTATCAAGAGACAGGAACTTCTCATAATGGTATTCAAAAGGATTCATGTGTGAATCTGACCTCACATGCTCAGGTACAGTGGCATCCTGAACGAGATGCATCAAACGTCCCAGGCCTTCGAACGTGAGCCAGAAGTAACTATCCCTCGCCCTAGGTTCCGTGGATACAAGTGCCTGGTAATAGTAGCTCCGAACGTCATGCCAACTGTAGGCGCCATCATTCTGTCCTCCAGCAGGCCTCTGTGCCCAGAGTATTGAGGAATCACCGGCAAGGATTCTGTGACGGCCTATCTCGATAAGGCCAAGACCAGCTTTTTCCCAGCTTGCCAGGGGATTATGAAAATGATGAACACATCGCCAAGGGGGAGAATCTTCGAAATCTGATCCGGAAACAACTATCTCCTCTATCGATTTAGATATTTGGAAATGGTACTGGTCCATGATCACTGATGATTTGATGACCTCCCGGTAACCATGACGGAGATCCATAACACCATTAAGATACCTGTGAAAGTTGAATTCTTCAATATCACTCTTTACTACATGCGCAGTTATTTTTTTATGCGTATTACCATGATATGAATAACAATTCCATGATGTTGCAATAACAATCACAAGTGCAACAAGTATATACCTCATATTTATGACCTCCATATTCCAAACATTCACTCCTCATATCCCTTAAAAGCCTCCGTACTGTCCCTATCAATAATTTTAGGTAGAATCTTCAAATAGTTATCGGCCTCCCAGCGAAGGAGAAGAGAGGATGCATCCATGAAATCCTTCGACGTCTTTGCCCTGGCCAGGCCATACACAACATACTCATTGCTGAACTTTCTTCCTTCAGACTCGATGACTTCTACCTTCTCTGGGTATTTGAAATCAAAATCCAGCGCCTCGAGCCTCTGTCGAGGGTTCTTCATCGGGATAAACGGCCAGAAGAGACCACCATACTTCTCAAAAAATTTATGCGTCTCCTCCCTGGTATCTCCAGGTTTCATGAGAATTACACCTTCGATCCCTTTCTCTTCGCTAATGTATGGGAATGCCTCAAATGCCCCAAGAGAATGCCCCCGCCCCATATATCCACGTTTATACGTATAGAAATGAGGGGGCAGCGTATAGTGTACGACAAAGCTCAGGATGCCCCTGATATATCCAAACTCCTGGGTATCCTCCCCCTTCGGTCCGGTGATGCTCCAGTCCCCGTTCTTGTCCGTGAGCGTCTCCCTCACCATCTCGAAGTCACACAACTCCCCTGCTCCGATGCCGGGCCAGCATTCCAGCCACTGGGCTATGACAACCACCCCCTCGATGGGCTTCAGCGTTTCCGCATCGATTATCTTGCCCCGGTAGGTCGTGTGGTTGAGCATGCTGCAGCCTGTCGAAAGCAACAGGGCAATTGCAAAAAGAAGCCCCAGCACTGGTCTCCAGCCCTGCCCGGTCGGAGAGTACTCGGCCGTGCAATGACCAAGATGGTGTTCATTCCGCAAGCCCGAGATCCATGTATCCATGACACCGCCTCCTAGAAGAAATCGATTCTCCAAAACCCGTCACCATCCATCTCGAAGCGGAGCAGAAACGAGCATTGCCTGCCGTTACGGACGGTTCGGATATCATATTCCACAGAACCACCTGCCATGTCGATGAGCTGAATGTCCTGCATCTCGCCAGCCATACTGGCACGTTTTTCCGGTGTCATGGCATTGAAAATCCGTCTGTAGTCATCCACCCGCAAAGGTGAAATGTCCCTCAGGGCACCCTCGACATCGTTGTTCCGCAGGCAGTTCTCCAGGCTCTCCCACTTCTCCCTGAAAAGACCATCGAGATCGTCCCTGTCAAAGACCACAACAGCAGACCTGACCTCCATAATTCATAATATTCATCATTCATAACCCTTGAAGGGCTCAGAGCTATCCTTATCAATTATCCGAGGAAAAATTCTCAGCCTGTCCATAGCCTCTGAATGAAGCGAAAGATTTGGAGCAAACCTGAAATCCTGTGACGTCTTTGCCCTGGCCAGGCCATACACAACATACTCATTGCTGAACTTTCTTCCTTCAGACTCGATGACTTCTACCTTCTCTGGGTATTTGAAATCAAAATCCAGCGCCTCGAGCTTCTGTCGAGGGTTCTTCATCGGAATGAACGGCCAGAAGAGACCACCATACTTCTCAAAAAATTTATGTGACTCATCTAATGTGTCACCAGGCCTGATGAGGATAACTCCTTCGATACCTTTTTCATCATTAATGAAAGGAAATGCTTCAAATTCTCCTTGCCCTTTTGTTATGCATACATATCCTCGTTTATAGGTGTAGAAATGAGGGCTCTGTGTATAGGGTATGACAAAGCTCAATATACCCCGGATATATCCATGTGCTTCTTTGTCTTCGCCTCTCGGTCCGGTGATGCTCCAGTCCCCGTTCTTGTCCGTGAGCGTCTCCCTCACCATCTCGAAGTCACACAACTCCCCTGCTCCGATGCCGGGCCAGCATTCCAGCCACTGGGCTATGACAACCACCCCCTCGATGGGCTTCAGCGTTTCCGCATCGATTATCTTGCCCCGGTAGGTCGTGTGGTTGAGCATGCTGCAGCCTGTCGAAAGCAACAGGGCAATTGCAAAAAGAAGCCCCAGCACTGGTCTCCAGCCCTGCCCGGTCGGAGAGTACTCGGCCGTGCAATGACCAAGATGGTGTTCATTCCGCAAGCCCGAGATCCATGTATCCATGACACCGCCTCCTAGAAGAAATCGATTCTCCAAAACCCGTCACCATCCATCTCGAAGCGGAGCAGAAACGAGCATTGCCTGCCGTTACGGACGGTTCGGATATCATATTCCACAGAACCACCTGCCATGTCGATGAGCTGAATGTCCTGCATCTCGCCAGCCATACTGGCACGTTTTTCCGGTGTCATGGCATTGAAAATCCGTCTGTAGTCATCCACCCGCAAAGGTGAAATGTCCCTCAGGGCACCCTCGACATCGTTGTTCCGCAGGCAGTTCTCCAGGCTCTCCCACTTCTCCCTGAAAAGACCATCGAGATCGTCCCTGTCAAAGACCACAACAGCAGACCTGTCGGAATACATCCCTGTCTGGTCCTCCTGAGCCTCGATGATGTAGACACCCGGTTCATCGGCCTGGATGAGCCACTGCGAAGCGTCCTCCCCCTGTTCGTACCATAAAGGCGCAGGACCGCTGTCTATAAGTGAAATATGCTCAGAGGCAATGACGGATCGGACGCTGACCGTTGTCCGGAACGGGGCCAGGCCCACCATGTCACGGGGAGTCAGCGTGAGGATAGGTTCCAGAGAATCCGCGATGACTGTAATTGAAACGTCCGCTGAGTTGCCCTGCCCATCGCCGGCGCTGACATATATCTCGCTCTCCCCGAGGTCCATGGGCACGTGATTGGCCACAAACCGGTTGCCGTACACCATGGCGGTATAGCCGTTCACGCTCACCCCGGTCTCGTATCCGTACGCATGGCTCACGGTGCCTGTGACGAGGACATCGGGCCCGTGGATGAGAGAACCGGGTGCGGGAGAATCGATGTGCAGGCTGATGACGCTGTTCACCGTGACCGTCACCGCTGCCGTGGCTGTTCCGCCCGGACCGGTGGCGGTGATCGTGTAGGTGGTGCTCCGGTCCGGCAACACCTGCAGCGACCCGTTCAGGGCCACCGGGCCGATGGCATTGTCCAGGGATACCTCGTCGGCATCTGACGAGGTCCAGGAAAGGGTCGTGGGCTGCCCTGCATAGACGGCCGGGGGCTGTGCGCGGATGCTCACCTCGGGCGGCCGGTGCACGCTCACCGTGACCGATGCCGTGGTGGTGCCGCCCGGTCCCGTGGCGACTATGCGGTAGGTGGTGGTCACGTCCGGATGGACCGTGTACGAACCCACGTCGCTCACGTCCCAGCCGAAGGGTTCCAGGATGACGGTATCCGCATCCGTGCACGACCAGCTCAACACCACGGGCCGGCCCGGGGCAATGTCCGTGCAGTCCGCGTTGAAGTTCACCCGGGGCGGCCGGTGGACCACGATGGTGACCTGGTCCGTCACCGTCCTTCCCTGCCCGTCACGGGCCGTGATGGTATAGGTGGTGGTTTCGCCAGGCGTCACTGCAAGGCTTCCGCTCGATGCGACCCCGCCGATGCCCTGGTCGATGGACACCTCCGCCGCCCTGAGGGTGTCCCAGCGCAGAACGGCCGTTCCACCCAGGGGGATGGCCTCGGGCTCGGCCCGGAACGTCACGCCGAGCAGGACCTCGACATCTGCCACCTGCACCTCGCCGGTAGAGACCTCCACGTCCACGGCCTGCTGCGAGAAGACATGCCCATCCTGTGCAAACAACAGGGAATAGCTCCCCGCGGGCGCATAGAAAAAATACCCGCCACCGCCGCCGGTGACGAAGGACCTGGTGAAGTGCTGGCCGGAAAGGGTGACCCGGATGCCTCCTGCACCCTGGTCTCCGGCAATCACCCTGCCCGCTATGCGCTCGCGGTGTTCGGCAATGAAGTGCCCGCACGTGTAGGGATCGGCGAAGCCCTCCTCCACCACGGTGGAGATCTCCTGGGACGATGTGTCCACGACGGGAACCGCATCCTGCA
>CAZNGL010000164.1:0-6023 GCA_964572405.1 uncultured Bacteriovoracaceae bacterium | reverse complement strand
CTCTTCCTTACCAAGGAAGTGCTCTACCTACTGAGCTACGTGGGCACGACTCCACTGTATCTGAAGGGATTATGGAGCGGGAAACGGGATTCGAACCCGCGACCCTCAGCTTGGAAGGCTGACGCTCTAGCCAACTGAGCTACTCCCGCATCATCGTTTGAGGACAGTGCAGTCATCAGCGACTCACGTCTCCTGCAACCCCTCGTTGCTCGTGGTGGAGGGGGGAGGATTCGAACCTCCGTAGGCTTCGCCGGCAGATTTACAGTCTGCTCCCTTTGGCCGCTCGGGAACCCCTCCCGAAGTGTCTCTCATGGAGCTGGAGATGGGACTCGAACCCGCAACCTGCTGATTACAAATCAGCTGCTCTACCGATTGAGCTACTCCAGCCCTCCGGGCACACCCATAGAATGCGCACCAAGCCTCTGTAGCGTAATGCAAAAGCAAAAGTCAAGGATCAAATAGGGGGTGGGAAAAGATTTTTCAGCCAGCCCCCCGCGGGTCTCCCTGCCCGGTAATCGGTCGTAATTCTGATAGGATGCGCAGAAAGTCGCGGGCACCATTCCATCCTGCCCCATGGACACGGGAGGGGGCGGCGGCCACTCTCGGCCGGAGTGCATATGCCCGTCCCCGCGGGTTCACCAGGTCACCCCTTGTCTGAAAAAGAGAGCAACCTATTATAGAACGAGAGAAAGATGCTCGCGGATCTATCTTGAAGCATCACCGTATCAACCCTAACAGGCAGGAAATACATTGAAAAGGAGGGACTCGCATGGAGTGGAAAACGGGTGATGGCGGGTGGAACCCATACCTCGCCGGGGCCCTGGTGGGGGTGCTGGCCATCGTATCGGTGTATGCCACCACGACGTGGATGGGCAAGACCAACTACCTCGGCGCGTCCACCACCTTTGTCCGGGCCGCCGGCCTTCTGGAACGGACCGTGGCCCCGGACCGGGTGGCGGCGAATGAGTACTTCGTCAAGGAGAAGGTCCGCGTGGACTGGCAGTTCATGCTCGTCATCGGCATCCTCCTGGGGGCACTCGTCTCTTCCGTAACGGACAGGAGTTTCAAGCCGGAGGGTGTCCCGCCCATCTGGAAGGATCGCTTCGGCCCATCCATCGGGAAGCGTGCCGCCGGCGCCTTCCTGGGCGGCATCGTCGCCATGGTGGGTGCCCGCATGGCCGACGGCTGCCCCAGCGGACACGGCCTGAGCGGCATGATGCAGCTCTCGGTGAGCGCCTTCGTGGCCCTTGCCATGTTCTTCGGCATAGGCGTCGTCGTTGCCGGAGCCCTGTACTCAAGGAGGTCATCGTGAACATTGACCAGCTGCTGGGCATCGTCACCGGGATCGCGTTCGGATTCCTCCTGCAGAAAGGCCGGGTCCTGCGCTTCGAGAAGCAGGTCGGCGCCCTGCTGATCAGGGACATGACCATCTTCAAGTTCATGCTCACATCCATCCTCGTGGGCATGGTGGGGATAGCCCTGCTCTCGGGCGCCGGTGTCATCACCATAAGCCACAAGGCCATGAACCTGGGCGGCGTGGTGGTGGGAGGCGCCCTGTTCGGGTGCGGCTGGGCGATCATGGGGTTCTGCCCGGGCACTTCGCTTGGGGCCCTGGGCGAAGGGCGGTGGCACGCGGTCTTCGCCATTGCCGGAATGGTGGCGGGGGCGGCCCTGTATGCGGAGCTCTACCCCTTCTTCAAATCCACGGTGCTCGCGTGGAAGAACTTCGGCAAGATCGGCCTCCCGGAGGCGCTGGGGATATCGCAGTGGGTCATCATCCCGGTGCTCTGGGCTGGAACCGTCTCGCTCTTCGTCTGGTTCGAGAAGAAGGGGCTCTGAGCGCACCGCAGGATGAAGGTCCCAGCCCCATGATCACGAAAGGGAAGATGAACACCAGGAGTTTCACCCTGATGGAAGAACAAGCCCTCCGTGCAGCCGCTCTGTGGGGCCTGGATGCGGCAGCCCTCCGCCGGGACCTGGCCATGAGCGGCAGCCCCGAGCGGAGCGAGTTCCGGTGCGTGGTGGAGAACACCGGCCGGCACCTGGTCCTGCTGGAGAGCATCCGGAGGCAGGACCTCGGACACACGCAGGCCGTCATCGACCGGCTCGACTTCCTCGCCCGCCAGGGTCTTCCGTATGTTCATCCCTATATGCGGGCAACGGACGGCAGGCACATCCTTCCCGTAGAGGGGCGGTTCTGGCAGGCATCCCCCTATGTTCCCGGGGCCCCGCTGGACCGCACCCGGTATGCACTTGACGGGTGGCGGGGCCAGGTCATGGCGGACTTTCTCGTAAGGCTCCGAAAAGCTTCGCAGAACCCGTCTGAGGGCCTCTCGACGCCGGTTTTTTCCATCCTGGGCTACATGGATGCGCTCGCCGGGACCATCGAAAAGCGCGAGCCCCTGCTGCATGCGAGGCTCGCCCCGGTCACTGCCTTTCTCAGGGAACGCCTCGTAGCCTTCCACGACTCTCTCCCCGTGGCCTTCTGCCACGGGGATTACCACCCCCTGAACGTGATCTGGTCAGAGACCGGCATCCGGGGAGTCATCGACTGGGAGTTCTCCGGCACCAAGCCCGAAGGCTACGATGCGGCGCTCCTCATCGGGTGCCTGGGCATGGAGTCGCCGGACAACCTGGACGGTGCCATGGTGATGGAGTTCATCCGCCGCCTGAAAGCGGCACGGGTGCTCTCTGATGCGAGCTGGAGGGTCCTGGTGGAGATGGTCATCGCCATCCGGTTCGGATGGCTCTCCGAATGGCTCCGGAAAAGGGATACGGAGATGATCGAGCTGGAAACGGTCTATATGCATCTGCTCATGGACCATGCGGAGGACCTTTCCGGCATATGGGGCTGCTGATCGATCATGCCTGGTTCACGGGTGCTGAAGAACTCCCCCACAAATCGACATGCCCGGTTATCCCATACTGCATCGCTCCACAGTGTCCATGATCTCCCTTGCGCCCGTCATTTTTTCGTGTTGCCCGGACAGTGTGCCTACACGGACCCTGGGCAGAATCCCGTTGTTCCACCGGGGACGACGATATCAGAACAAAATCCATTGAATATTTCATAGCATGTTGCGATGATGGGGACATCGATCAAAATGGAGGCATCGCTCATGGTTGAAGTGAAGAAAGTATCCGGCAAGGGCATGATGAGAGATTTCATCAGATTCCCCTGGTCTGCGGGGATCTACGACAACGACCCTGCATGGATCCCCCCTCTTGTCCATGATCAGGAAACGATTCTCAATCCCCAAAAAAGCTATTTCTTCGAGATCGGCGAGGCCCAGTTCTTTCTGGCGTACAGAGGCAATGTGCCGGTGGGACGCATCTCAGCACACGTAAACCACCTCTACGAGGAAAAATACGACAGCAACACCGGTTTTTTCGGCTTCTTTGAGTCCATCAACGACACGGAAGCTGCGAGTGCCCTTTTCGATGCCGCCTCTGCATGGCTGAAGACCAGGGGAAAGAGCATCATGAACGGCCCCCAGAGCTTCTCCGTCTATGATTCCGTGGGATTCGAAGTGAAGGGCGCCGACAAGATGCCATCCGTCGGGCTCTTCCATTTCGCCCCGTACTACCCTGACCTTGCCGAGGCATGCGGATTCACCAAGTGCATTGACTGGCACTGCTTCCTGGTCACGAAGGACAACTATTCCTCCTATGAACCCTATCTCCGTGAAGTCAGACACCGCTTCATGGAGAATACCGATGTTGTATTCAAGACCCTGGACAAACGGGATATGAAAAGAAGGATAAAGGAGATCCAGCACATATTCAACGTAGCATGGGAAGGAAACTGGGGGCACCTTCCCCTTACTGAAAGACAGACGGAAATGCTCTCGAGCGAACTCAAGCTCATTGCCATCCCGGAGCTTGCCATCTTTGCGGAAAAGGACGGCAAGACCATCGGGTTCATCATATCACTCCCGGATGTGAACCCTGCGCTCCGGGTCCTAAACGGCAGACTATATCCCTGGCGCCTGCTGAGATTCATGGCGGCAGCGAAGAAGACCAGGAAGATCCGCACCATCATCATGGGGGTACTCCCGGAATACAGGGGACGGCACATCGATGACGTCTTCTATCTGAAAACCATTGAGGACGGCATCCGCCTCGGGTACACCGAGTCGGACTGTTCTCTTATCGTGGAGACCAACAAGAAGATGATCGGTGCCCTGAAACCGCTTGTTTCAGATCCATACAAGACCTACCGGATATATCAACGACTGATCGTCTAGAGCGGCGAATCTAACCCGTTCCTCCCAAGGCCGTCCGTTCTGGATGAACGGACGTATTTTCCCCGGTTCTCCATGAAAGCCTCGGCCAGAACCGGCCCGAATCGGAAGACAGCCGTTCCCAGGACTATTCCTACCACGAGATCTGTCACGTAGTGGTAGCGCAGGTACACCGTTGAGAAGAGGAGAAAGGTCGTCCAGACAAGGGCAGCAGGGAAGAACCTCTTAGCATACCTCCAGGACAGCAGGACGGTGAGCAGGGAGACGAGGGCATGCCCGCTCGGCATGCAGTCATACATTTTTCCTTCAGCCTGCGCCAGCAGATTCCGGAGGAAATCGAAGGCCCACAGCCCGGTCAGGGGAACGCTGTGCAGATGTTCCATGGTGAACCGCGGCCCGAGGACCGGCGTGAGATAATACCCGAGGTAGGAAAGGTAGAAACCCATGAGAATCGTAGATGCAGCGATATGAAAGTCCTTCCTGGTCCCTCTGGAAAAATAGAGAATCGCGCAGAGCGAGAAGGGAAGGAAATAAAAGCTCGCGTAGCATATCTGCAATATCTCTGAGAAGGCAGGGTGAATGATTCTTTCCATAAGAACAGTGGGATCGTTCCCCATAAAGAGTACCCTGTCAGCGGCCATGACGAGACCGTCCATTCCCCTGGGATTTACAAGCGGTACGAGCGGACCATTCTCCAGATAGATGACGATCAGGAAGGGGATGACGTACCAGTCCCGGACAACCTGAAGCCAGGCAGGGCGGTATTTATCATGGACATAAGCTGTGAGGAAGATGACCATCATGATGATCATGTTCAATGAAAAGATGGCGCAGGCCTGACCCATCCTCAGGAAGAGGATGCTAAAAAGATTGAAGATCGCCGCAATGCCTATGGTCATCCATTCTTCAAGGCCGAGAAACCATTCAGAATCAGATTCCTTCATGCATACACTCCACGTCA
Source organism: uncultured Bacteriovoracaceae bacterium (assembly GCA_964572405.1). Classification (GTDB taxonomy): domain Bacteria; phylum Desulfobacterota; class Desulfomonilia; order UBA1062; family UBA1062; genus MWEI01. The sequence goes on along the minus strand of CAZNGL010000164.1, from coordinate 818 downwards.
TACGCTTCAGCAGATCTCCATAATGATTGTCATTGCATGTGGTGCAGGTCAACGGCAATCTCTCAACTTTTCAGGCAGAGGTGTTCTGGGAGATGCATCCGATACTCATGTGTCCACCCTTCCGGCGGGTATCCCTGCACCATTCCGTTCCGTGCATACGGTGAATCATCGACGATCCCCCAAGACATCTGCCGGGTTCGGAAATCCTCCTGAAAAACCCCGCCCTCGTCAATGTTGACCCCCCACCCCCCCTGTGTTAACACAGTGATCCATGCAGAGCAGGATCAGCCACCTCGCCATCATCATGGACGGCAACGGCAGGTGGGCGCAGAGACAGGGTCTTCCCCGGCTCAAGGGCCACGAGATGGGCGCCCGGGCGGCAAAACGGATCGTGGAGGACGCCAAGGCCCGTTCCATCAAGTACCTCACCCTGTACGCCTTCTCGTCCGAAAACTGGAACCGCCCCAGGGAGGAGGTGGAGGGCCTGTTCAGCCTCATGGAGCGGTTCATCGCCGAGGAGGTCGACCGCCTGAGGCAGAGCGGCATCTGCATCCACGTCATCGGCGACCTGTCGCGGTTCTCGAAGCGCCTGCAGGACACCATCCGGCGCACCCTGGACGAGACGAAAGACAACACCGAGCTGCACCTGGCCATCGCGCTCAACTACGGGGGCAGGGACGAGATCGTGCGCGCCGTCAGGGGCCTCATGCAGAACCGGGTGAGCCCGGACGAGGTCACGGAGCAGACCTTGGCCACCCGGCTCGACACCTCCTTCATGCCCGACCCGGACCTCCTGGTCCGCACAGGAGGGGAATGGC
>CAZNGL010000163.1:0-6098 GCA_964572405.1 uncultured Bacteriovoracaceae bacterium | reverse complement strand
GCGGGCGACGTGGTGAAGGAGATGCCCGTGAGCCTGTACAGTCCCACGGATGCCTTGATCGCATCGTCCAGCCCGGGGAGCTCCAGGATGAAGACCAGGTCCTTCTCTCCCAGGGTGGCATACATGCCGGTGACCTTGCCCTTGAGCTTCTTGACCAGGGCTGCGGCCTTTTTCGTACGGGCCTCGCTCACCCCCTTGAGGGCCTCCGCAGAATACTTGCCGAACAGGATGAATGTCGCCATGACCTTGTACCTCCTCGTATCAGGATATTTACCCACTCCCGTCTTTTCGTGCGAGCAAGGTTCTCTGGGTGCCAAGGCCGGAGGTTTACGGCTCATCATGAGGACCGCCCCGAAGGAGCGTGTCCTGATATCCCTATACTATACTCGGACACAGGGTTCCACGGGGAATGTGACCGGAGGTCCAGGGTGCTTCCCCGTGCTCACAGCGCCTGCGTGATTTTCCGATAAGGGACCATGGGGGCCGAGACGCGGCACCACGTCATCTTTTGCCACGTGGCCCCGGAAACATGCCGGACATCCTGTATTCGAGTCCGGGGAAGGGCTTATACCATGGACAAGGCCGCAGCCAGCTCGTTTACCGTCCGCGCAAGGCGGCTGGCGGGGATCGCCCTGACCGCGGCCGCAGGCCTTGCACTTACCATGGGTATCTTCCGGGTGGTGCACATGCAGGAGCTCAAGGCCCTGCATCGTTCGTTCGAGAGCGATGCATACGTGAGATCACAGCTCGTTTCGTACGAGATGCATCGCCTGCTGAGCCATCTCAAGACCTTGAGGATGTTCATCCAGCACTCAGGGATCCCCGATCGGAAGGGATTCGATGCACTCGTCGCCCCAGTGCTCGCCGAGGGTCGTTTCATCCAGAGCATCCAGTGGGTCCCCCGTGTGGATGACGGACAGAGGGCCGGCTACGAGCGGGAGATGCAGTCCTCTTTCGAACAGGGATTCCGCTTCACGGAGAACGGCCCGAGGGGGGATCATGTCGTTGCGAACCGGCGGGAGGCATACTTCCCTGTCTGGTATGCGGAACCCTTCAGGACCGCCGGTACTGAACTGGGTTTTGACTACGGGTCCGTACCCGGGATCCTCCACATCCTCGATGAGGCGGAGGATGCCGGCAAAGACCTTGCCACCCATCGTATCAGACTCCCGGCAGGAAACGGCGATTCGTCCGGGATCATGACCGTCGGGCCGGTATACCACACCGGAGAACCCCTGGAGACCGTGGATCAGCGGCGCAGAGCGCTCGCCGGCTTCCTCGTGTGCAAGATCAGGATCGCGGAAGTGATGGAGGCTGCCATTGGCCGTTTCCCGTCCATGGGCATGCCCACGGATCTCGTCGACCTCACGGCGCCAGAGGGGGAAAGGATCCTGTATCACTGGATCCCGCGGCTCCACGCGGAGTCGAGTCCCGGGCAGGGTATTCTCCGGGTTCTCTCCCCCACCGCTCCCACGTGCCGCCATTCATTCATGTTTGCGGAAAGGGAACTGCAGGTGTCCTTCGCGGCAAGCCCCGCGTACCTCCAGAGGCACTACGGACTGACGCACTGGCTGGTGCTCCCTGCAGGGCTCGCGCTGACCCTGATCCTGTCCATGTATTTGCATGTGCTGCTGACCCGCAGGGAGAGAGCGGAGACGCTCACCCAGGAGCGCACTGCCGAGCTCAGGGTGAGCGAACAGAAATACCGGGCCATGTTCGAACAGAACAGGGAAGGCCTCGTGATCTGCGATTTCGACGGCCGTATCGTCGATGCCAATCAGGCTGTCCTGGACATGACCGGGTACTCCATGGGTGAGATCATCGGGAGATCCTTCGATGATTTCGTCCCGCCCCGGTGGCACGAGACCACCAGGGACATCGTCCGGAACACCCTCTTCAAAAAGGGTTTTGCAGACTTCCCCGAGAGCGAGTGCATCCGGAAGGACGGCACCGTGTTTTCCACGAGCTCCAAGGCGATGCTCCTCCGGGATGAGCGCGGACGTGCGCGCATGGTGACCATCTGGCTCACGGACATCACCGAGCGCGCGCGCATGGAGGAGGAGGCCCGCATGAGCCGGGTGCGCATGGAGAGCCAGCTGCGCATAACCCAGCTCAAGTTTCCCTCCACCCAGAAGCTTCTCGACTATGCCCTGGAGGAGGTCATCGCGCTCACCGGGAGCAGAATCGGCTACATCTACCACTACGACGACGTGACACAGGAGTTCACCCTCAACAGCTGGTCCAGGGAGGCCATGAAGGAGTGCACGGTGCAGGACCGTGAGTCGCTGACCACCTACCAGCTCGACAGGACGGGCATCTGGGGAGAGGCGGTGAGACAGGCGCGGCCCGTCATGGTGAACGATTTCGAGGCCCCCAACCCCCTGAAGAAGGGATATCCGGAGGGACATGCACACCTGAAGCGGTTCCTGACAATACCCGTGTTCAGGAACGATCGGATCGTTGCCGTGGTGGGGGTTGCCAACAAGGCTGCCGACTACGACGATGCCGACATCCAGCAGCTTACCCTGCTCATGAATTCGGTCTGGCAGATCACCGAGAGGAAGAGGGCGGAAGAAGAGCTCATGGAATCACGGCACATGCTCCGCACGGTCCTGGACGCAATCCCGGTGCTGGTCTACTGGAAGGACAGGAGGATGTCCTACCTGGGGTGCAACCGTCTGCTGGCAAGGGTTGCCGGCATCGCCTCGCCCGAAGAGATCGCGGGCAAGACGGACCGCGACCTTGCGTGGGGGGCGAGGGCGGAGCAGTTCCGGGCCGCCGACTGGGAGGTCATCGAGTCGGGAAGGCCGAGTCTCGAGCGGGAGGAGCTCATCACCATGCCTGACGGCAGGAGGAACTGGTTCAGGACCAGCCGGATTCCCCTGCGGGACGCGCATGGGCAGGTGAGCGGTGTGCTCGGCGTGTCCTACGACATCACCGAGAGCAAGTGGATGGACCAGGCATTGCGCCAGGAGCGGGACAGGGTGCAGATGTACCTGGATATCGCACGGGTGATGATCGTGGTCCTGGACCGCACCGGCGAAATCACCCTCATCAACCGAAGGGGATGTGAGCTCACCGGCTACACGGAAAGCGAGCTCCTCGGGAGGAACTGGTTCGAGGTGTTCGTGACGGAGGATGAGCGGGGCCCGGTGGTGGGCAGCTTCAGGCGCATCATCGACGGCGAGCTCAAGGCAGACCAGTATTTCGAGAACTCCATCGTCACCAAGGCGGGAACGAAAAGGCTCATCGCCTGGAACAACTCCGCGGTGCGCGATCAGGAGGGGGAGATCATCGGGACCCTGAGCTCGGGAGAGGACATCACGGAGAAGAGGCAGGCAGAGGAGGCCCTGCACCAGAGCAGGGAGCGGTTCAAGCGCATCCTCGAGGACATGCCCCTGGCGTCCTCGTATACCGACGACGTCGGGAACATCGAGTTCGTCAACCGGGTCTTCACCGACATCTTCGGGTACACCCTGGAGGATGTCCCCACCATCGAGGAGTGGTTCATGCACGCCTATCCCGATCCCGCCTACCGGGAGGAGGTCATGGCGAGGTGGAACGCCGACGCCACCAGGGCCAGGCAGGAAGGCACCAGGATCGGACCCGCAGAATATCACGTCACGTGCAAGGACGGCCGCGTCCGGATCTGCGAGATCACGGGCACGTTCATGGAATCCGGGATGATGGCGGTATTCACCGACATCACCGAGCGGATCCTCTCCGCCGAGGCGCTCCGTCAGAGCGAGGAGCGGTTCCGTGTGCAGTTCCGGGGCATCCCCATCCCCACGTACATCTGGAAGGGGCAGGGTGATGACTTCATCCTCATTGACTATAACGACGCGGCCCTGGAGTTCACCCGGGGGAGGATCGCGGGCTTCAGGGGTGTCGCCGCGAGCGTGTTCTACGAGGGGAGGCCATGGGTCCTCGACGACATGATCCAGTGTCTGCGGCAGCAGACAGCGGTCAAGGGAGAGTTCTGGGACACCCTGAGGACCACCGGGGAGAAGAAGTACATGGCCGTGAACTATGCCTTCGTGCCGCCAGACTTCGTCATGGTGCACATGGAGGACATTACGGTCAGGAAGGAGGCCGAGGAGCACCTGCGGTACCTGAGCATCCATGACCCATTGACGGGACTGTACAACAGGTTCTATGCCGACACCGAGATCGAGCGGCTCAAGGCGGGCAGGAAATTCCCCGCGAGCGTCATCGTGGTGGACATCGACGGGCTGAAGGCGGTGAACGACACCGAGGGCCACGCGGCGGGAGACCTGCTCATCAAGAACACCGGGTATGTGCTCAGGCAGACATTCCGGCCCGAGGACATGGTGGCGCGGACCGGGGGCGACGAGTTTCTCATTCTCCTCCCCTCGGTGGACGGCATCGTCCTGGAGCAGTCCCTCAGGAGGCTCCGGGTCTACCTCTCCAACTTCAATGCGAGCAACCCCGAGTGGCCCGTGAGCTTTTCCATCGGCGCTTCAACGGCCCATTCCGGCGAAGAGCTCGATGAATGCATCAAGCAGGCCGACATGGCCATGTACCTGGAGAAGGCCAGGATGAAAGCCGTCCAGGGCGCGCAGGCAAAGGAGCCGGCCCGGGAGTGAGCAGAAGAAGGCCGCGCCGACGGGCGAAGCGTTCAAGCGTAGCCGAGCTCCTCGAGCCTTTCCTCGCTGATGCCGAAGTAGTGGGCGATCTCGTGGACCACGGTGATCTCGATCTCCTCTTCCAGTTCCTCGATGGTCTCGCAGATATCCAGGAGCGGCTCCCTGTAGAGGATGATGGCGTCCGGGAAGATCTCCGGCGACGACAGGGAACGCTCGGGAAGGGCCACGCCGGTGTAAAGGCCCAGCAGCGGCTCGTCCGGGGGCAGGCCCATGTCAGCAAGGAGCTCTTCCGATGGCCGGTCCTCCACCGTGATCGCCACGTTTCGGACGTGGCGCATGATCTCGTCGGGTATGCGGTCAACAGCCCGTCTGACGATCCGGGCGAATGTTGCGTCGCTCAGGTTCATGACAGAGGGGGAGGATACCAGGAATCAGGTGCGGGGGGCAACCGCTATGCACTGCTGCCTGCACTGCACAGGACTAATCGATGAACGCTTCGTCGGCACCGGAATCGGCGAGGATCCGTCTTGCCCCCACCACCTTGGGGAGGTAGGTCCCGGACTCGAGGGCATCGATGGTGATCGCCCGAGCCCCCTTGGATGATGCGTGGATGAACTGGCCGTCCCCGATGTACACGCCCACATGGTCGATGGGCCGTTTGTTTCCGGCGTTCATGTTGAAGAAGATCAGGTCCCCGGGCTTGAGTTCCGACAGGGGGATCGGGACACCTTCATGGGCCTGCTCCCGGGAGGAACGCGACAGGGTGATCCCGTTTTCCGTGAACACCTGGCGGACGAAACCCGAGCAGTCGAAGCCGGCAGGGGTGGCGCCGCCGTAGCGGTACGGGGTCCCCAGGTAACTGTAGGCCGACTCCAGGATCTTGAGGGTGAGTTCGTCGATGCCGGACTCACCCGTCACGGCCCTGAACTGCTCCGGTGCGTTCCTGAAGAGCCAAGGGTCATAGAGTTCACGGTCATGCCTGGCGGCGGGTGCGGACTTCTTTGCAGACGCGATGCGATGGGGCTTTGCCGTTCTTTTCTTTGCAGCCACGGCCTTTGAGGACTTCTTCTTGGTTTTCGCCTTTGCTACGGATGCCTTTGAAGATGTCTTCTTTTTCTTTGCTATGGTCGATTTCTTCGGTTTGGCCGCCTTTTTGGTGGGAGAAGAATCCTTGTCGGCAGAGGCAGACAGGGTCGCAGCAGTTCCGTGATGCTGCGCAGACTGGTGATGCAGTATCTCCACGGGCGTTGTTTTCTTGTTCACGGGCGCAGCATATGCCGGCCCGTCAACGGCCCCTATGAATCCCACGAGCAAGAAGCAAACAACTGGAGCGAGAAGGTATCTCATGAGCATAGCACTTTACCTCGTTCTCAGTTATGGTTTGCATATTCCCGGCCAAGAATGTCTGGCCACGATGTTTTCGGGTGATTCCGCTGAAACAAGTACCATTCCTATGACAGGAACGTCAAGGTGTTTGAATATACACTTAAA
>CAZNGL010000162.1:0-6101 GCA_964572405.1 uncultured Bacteriovoracaceae bacterium | reverse complement strand
AGCTCTGAGAGCAGGTTCCTGGCCTCCTCCATGCTCAGGGCCCTGCCGGCCCGGACGCTGGCGTGGCAGGCGACGGTGGCGAGCACCCTGTCCAGGCCCCGGCCGCCTTTTCCTGCAGGTGGGATCTCCCCGGCCATGAAGGCATGGATCAGGCCCATGACCGTCTCCCTGATGTCTGCCCATGCCAGGGGCTGTGGCACGGAGCGGACTGCCACCGAGGTGTCGCCGAAGGGCTCGCAGTGGAATCCGGCTTCGCGCATGAGGCCTTCGGCCTCCTGGTAGGCACTGAACTCCCGGGCGTTCAGCTCGAGGATGAGCGGGGTGAGGAGGTCCTGGGTGCGGAGCGCCTGGCCGCCGTACGCGGTCCTGAGTCGCTCGTAGGTGATGCGCTCATGGGCGGCGTGCTGGTCGAGGATGTACATGGACGTGTCGTCCTGGAGGATCACGTAGGTGGCGTGCAGCATGCCCACGATGTCCTTGCCCGCATAGGAGAAGCCGTCCGCACCACGTCCCGGATCCTGCTCGAAGAGCAGGGCCGTGTCCATGCGGGAGACGGCCCGGGGACCGTACACCGCTCGCCCGGGCTCTGCCGCCTCCAGGGGGGCTGTCCTGCACGGCGCTGGTACCGCTGCGGCATGGGTCAAGGGGGCGGCGAGTCCCCGGACCCCGTCCGCGGGGGCCTGTGTGAGTGCCAGGGCGTCTTTGATGCAGGACGCCACCAGACCGAACACTGCACCGCCGCGGCGGAAGCGCACCTCGGCCTTGGCCGGGTGCACGTTCACGTCCACCTCTGCCGGGTCGATGTCCACGAACAGCACCGCCACCGGGTAGCGGCCCCGCATGAGCAGCCCGCTGTACCCCTCCATCACGGCCGCGGCCAGGGTCGCGTCCTTCACCGCTCGGCTGTTCACGAAGCAGTGGATGCCCGTGCGGTTCTGCCTGGACTCGGTGGGCGGGGCGAGCAGCCCGTGCACCGCGATGTCCGGAAAGCGCCGGGAAAAGGGGATGAGGAGGCCGGCGAGCCTCCTGCCCAGAACCTCGGGGACCCTGTTCGCCAGGTCCGCGGTCCCGGGCAGGTTCATGACGGACCGTCCGTTCATGACCAGGGTGAACCTGACCGACGGGAAGGCGAGGGCGTAACGGGACACCACGTCCATGACGGTGCGCTGCTCCGTGGCAGGGGTCTTGAGGAACTTCCTGCGCGCAGGCGTGTTGAAGAAGAGGTCGTTCACCTCGACAATGGTGCCGGGGGGCATGCCCACCCCGGATTTCCGGGTCACGGTCCCGCCTTCCATGGACAGGGCGCAGCCGTGGCCGTCTTCGGCCCTGCGGGTGGAGAGCGTGGCCCTGCTCACGGACAGGATGCTGGGCAGGGCCTCGCCCCGAAAGCCCAGGGTCCTGATGGAGAACAGGTCGTCCGTGCTGCGGATCTTGCTTGTGGCATGACGCTGCACGGCAAGGGACAGATCGGCATCGGACATGCCGCACCCGTCGTCCGCGACCCGGATGGACTCGCACGCATCGCCCTCCACCTCCACGGTGACGGCACTGGCGCCGGCGTCGAGGGCGTTCTCCACGAGTTCCTTCACCACCGAGGCGGGCCGTTCGATCACCTCGCCAGCGGCGATCTGGTTGATGAGCTCGGAGCTCAGCACGTGGATCATGCCCGTATCCATCCTGCTATCCGTCATTGCATGAATGGGGGTTTCACACAACCCTGCAGATGCAGGGGACGAGGTGGCGAAACACGCTGAAGGCCCCACACCCAAGGGAAAGGGAACATCCCTTCCCTCTTGTGGGCAAGAAAATTCCCTTTTTCCTCCGGGATGTCACGATGGTCCCGTGCAAGGTGTTGAACAGTCTTGTATGTCAATATGGCATTATCGTTGCTACATTCCAGGTTTGGTTGTGCAATGACCTTTCGGCCCTGGGGGAATGGATTCGATACACCTCACGGTGTCCGGTTGCAATGAACAGTGATGCAGTACCGTTGATCACCGCACCATACCAATTCTGCAAGAGGGGAGAGTCGCATGAAAACAGGGAAGTGGATCTTATTGGCCGGCATCGCCCTGCTCCTGTGCACGGCGAGCTCGTGCAAGTGGACGAACGTCACCATCACCATCCTCCAGACATCGGACGTGCACCACCACGCCAGCGGGTATGGCCCGTTCCTGGATTACACGCCCATGGACACGACGGACAACGACTCCGTCACCGGCGGGTATGCCAGGCTGGCAACGCTCATCAAGAAGATCAGGGCGGAACAGGCGGACAGGTGCATCCCCACCCTGGTGGTGGACTCGGGGGACTTCTTCATGGGCACGGTGTATGACCTCACCGCATTGAACCCCATAGCGCTCCAGTTCTTCACCAGCCTGCAGTACGACGCCGTGACGCTGGGCAACCACGAGTTCGACTGGTCGCCGTCGGGCCTGGCCCTGCTCCTGTCCAACGGCCTGGGCAACGGGTTCAACGTGCCCGTGGTGGCCACCAACACGGTGATCCCGGAAGGCAGCCCGCTGCAGGCGCTCAAGGCCGCGGGCGTGATCCAGGACACCAGGGTCGTCGAATACCCCCACGGTGTGAAGGTGGGCATCATCGGCCTCATGGGGATTGATGCAGACACCAAGGCGCCGGTGGCCTCTCCCGTGACCTTCAATCATGACTATGCCTTCATCCAGGCGAAAGTGGACGACCTGCGCGACAACAAGGGCGTGCAAATGGTGGTGGTGCTGTCCCACGGCGGCGTGGAGAAGGACGGTACAGGGGAAGACGTGAACCTGGCCAACAACGTCAGGGGCATCGACGTCATCTGCTCGGGCCATTTCCACACCGACACCGACGAGGCCATCGTGGCTGGCCCGGACAAGACCATCATCTTCTCGCCCGGCGAGTACGGCGAGAACCTGAGCAGGCTCGACGTGACCTACAACGTGTTCTCCAGGAAGATCGTGCACTTCAGGTACAAGAGCATCCCGGTGGATGACAGGATACCGGGCGACCCGGCCACCCAGGCCATGGTGGAGGCCTGCCACGCGTCCATCAACGCGAAAATCGCGCCGTACACCCTGGCAGGGCCCATCTCGAAGACGGACTTCGCCCTCGAGCTCGCCGCGCTCACGGAGACGGGCCTGGGCGACCTGGCAGCCGACTCCCTGCGTGCCACCGCCACAGGGCTGGCCATGCTGACCGGCGGCGACCCCTGCGACTTCAGCGTGGTGGCGAGCGGCGTGATCAGGGACAACCTCTACCCGGGCTCCACGGGGTACATCACCTTTGCGGACGCCTACAACGTGCTGCCGCTGGGCATCTCGCCCGACCCCACGCAGGGCGTGCCCGGCTACCCGCTCATGTCCCTGTACGTGACCGCGCCGGACCTGCGGAACATCTGCGAGGCGGCGCTCACCGTGGCGCCGGGCATCGGGTCGGACTACTACCTGAACTTCTCGGGGCTCTCCGTGGAGTATGACCCGGCCATGGCGCCGTACTACCAGGGCGTCAGGAGCGTGTCCCTGTACCCGGCGGACGACATCCCCTGCCTGAACGATGCGGGCCTTGAGCCGGTGATCGACCTCGACGAGCCCTACGTGAGCACCGACCTCTACCACTGCGTGGTGGACCTCTATGCCCTGCAGATGATGAACGTGGTGACATCCATGGGTCTCACCATCATCCCCAGGGACGAGTTCGGCGTCGAGATCGACCCGGCCGACTACATGTCCTTCCGGATCGATTCGCGGCCCGACCTGGCGGGAGTCCAGGAGCTCAAGGAGTGGATGGCCCTGCTGCAGTATCTGGGCACGGCGTTCCCGGCGAGCGGTGCGGGCATCCCCGAGCTCGTGTACGGCGACAGCGGACTGGCGCTGGGCAGGATCATCATCAATCTCTAGGGTGAGAAAACGTCAGGGCCGGGAGGGGAGACCCTCCCGGCCTCTTCACGTGCGGACGAAGTGGGGCAGAGATGCGGGCAGGGGGAGAACGATCTCCACGAAGCCCGCGTAGACCCCGTCGCAATACCAGGGGCTCTGGAAGATGAGCTTCTTCTTTCCGTTCTTCTCGATGGTGTAGACGTTCTCCTGCTGGTGGTCCATGAGATGCCTGAGCTTGGTCCGGGCGGGCTCGGGGTGGCAGTCCAGCAGGTTGGTGCCCAGGAGTTTGAAACCGCCATTCTCCTCGAACATGTGCGCGGAGCGGTCGTTCATCTCGAGGATGACGCCCTCGGTGTCGCACACCGTGACTGCTGCGGGGAACTCCTTGATCCATGCGTGGGTGTCCATGGGTTCTTCCTTACATGTTGCACGTGATGATGATCAATACCCTACCTTGCAGGTGGTGAAGAATGTTGTTTCATCTATGGAAAGATCTTTTTGATTATGGTAGGTAAGTGATCACAACGCGCCAGCAACCTTTTGACATGCACCCGGAAGCGGGTTGAATTCCTTATATTACAGCAGAGCATGCTGATTGATGCGGAGGAGGGCTGTCGGTACCGGTTTTCGATTGAGTGTCTGATATGCACATACCCCGAAGCCTATTTATATTCTTGAGTATGACGTCTGCATAGTAATTGTTATGTCCAAGAAACACAGCACCATAACGGTGAACGACCTCATGCAGCACAACTACACCTATGTCCTCACCGAGCCCATGGGCGGGAATTTCCACCCTGACTTCACCCCGGAGCTCACCCCCAGGCAGATGCTCGAGCTGGGCGTGTTCGGCGGCAGATACATGACGGACTGCGTAAACGAGTTCCCCGCGGACTGGTTCACCCGTGCAAAGCTCTGCCACGAACGCCACGACCCGCAGCTGAACTTCTTCGGTGTCAACGCGTCGCAGCCCCTTTCCGTCTGGCGCGCCAAGGGCTGGATCTACCACGAGGACCCCCGGGGCTGGTTCCAGTGGTACTGCCGGTACTACATGGGCAGGCGCTGCCCGGACGACGAGCGCCAGATCAAGCGCTGGAAGGCGATGAAGCGGCACATCGCCCAGATCAGGAAGCACTGTATCCACGGCGACCTCTCGTGCCGGCCCCGCCAGCGGCAGGCCCTGTTGAACTGGGCCTATGACAGCCGGAACATCTGAACCCTTTCGCCCGAGTCCGCGGTCACCGGCAGGGTCTTCGGCGTGGAGAAGGCGCCCGCGGTGATGGGCCATGCCCTGCCGGCCTACGACACCCGCGCCATCCAGGGCATCGGCGCGACCTACTCCACCGAGGCATGATGGATAGTCCGCACGGCGCGTGCAAGGCTCAGGGCTTGCGCTCTATGGTTGCCCACGGTATATGGATGCCATGGGTCATCACATCCATGCTCATGCCTATGAACGCCTTTCCCAGAGGCTGAACAAGTTCCCCCAGGGTGCGCCTCCCACAGAGCTGCTCTTCAGGATCCTCTCCATGCTCTTCAGCGAGCGCGAGGCCGATCTGGTGTCACGGCTCCCCATCAAACCCTTCACCGAAGAGGCGGCGGCACGGGTCTGGGGCATGGACCCCGCCGGGGCGCGCACCGTCCTCGACGGCCTGGCGGACAGGGGGCTCCTGGTTGACCTCTGCCTGAAGGGCGCCACGCACTACGTGCTGCCCCCTCCCATGGCGGGGTTCTTCGAGTTCTCCCTCATGCGGGTCCGTTCCGACATCGACCAGAAGGCCCTGAGCGAGCTCTTCTACCAGTACCTCAACGTGGAAGAGGACTTCGTACGCGACCTGTTCGTAAGGGGCGAGACCCAGCTCGGCCGCACCTTTGTCCACGAGCCCGTCCTGACGTCCGAAAACTCCCTGCACATCCTCGACTACGAGAAGGCATCCGAGGTCATCAGGGGCGCCTCGCACCGGGCCATCAGCCTGTGCTACTGCCGGCACAAGATGCAGCACCTGGGCAGGGCCTGTGATGCCCCGCTGGATATCTGCATGACCTTCAACGCCTCGGCCGCGAGCCTCATCAGGCACGGCATCGCCCGGAGCGTGGACGAGGCGGAGTGCCTCGACCTCCTCCAGCAGGCCCGTGACCTCGACCTGGTCCAGTTCGGCGAGAACGTCCGGGAGCGGGTGAACTTCATCTGCAACTGCTGCAAATGCTGCTGCGAGGCCATGATCGCGG
>CAZNGL010000161.1:0-6116 GCA_964572405.1 uncultured Bacteriovoracaceae bacterium | reverse complement strand
GCGCCCTTCAGCAGGGCCTCACGGTCGGGGTACACCTCGTTGACCAGGTTCACCGCTTTCGCCCGCTTCGCGTCGATGAACTTGGCCGTGAACGCGAGTTCCCTGGTGACTCCCTGTCCCACGATGTGCGGCAGGCGCTGGAGCACGCCCACGTCGGCGATGATGGACACCGCGGCCTCGCGCAGCGATATCTTCGCGTCCTCGGACGCCAGGCGGATGTCGCAGGCCGAGGCCAGGTCGAGGGCCGCACCGATGCAGTACCCGTGGAAGCAGCAGATGACCGGTTTGGAACACTTCTCTACGCAGGTCATGGCGTCCTGGAGGGGGAAGATGTCGTGGAACAGCCTCACCTTGCCCTTCGCGCTCATGTCCCAGTTCTTCATGGTGGGGATCATGGGGGCCATGCCCATGAGGTCGATGCCCGTGCTCAGGTCCTTGCCCTCACCTGCGATAACGGCCACGCGGATGTCGTCGTCGCGGTCGATATCGGCAAAGATGGGGATGATCTCGGTCCATGCATCGGGGCCCATGGCGTTCTTCTTCTCGGGCCTGTTCAGGAAAACCCATGCAACGGCTTCTTTCTTCTCTACCTTGTAGAATTTGTAGGTGGTCGTCATGGTCGGTATCCTCCTCTCTTGCCAAGGGTAAATGGTTCCTGAGGGCTTGTCAAAGGTTAAATCTAACCTTTAAGGTTGCCGGACAGGCCGGGATGCCACCGGAAGGCCGGGTCTCGCACCTTGACAAACCACGCGGCGCTCACTACCGTAAGGGTATCACCGAGACAAAGGAACCGTTATGCCCATCTATGAGTATGAGTGTGCGAAGTGCGGCAAGGCGTTCGAAGCCCTGGTGTCCATGAGCGCGAAGGACATGCCCATGTGCCCGAACTGCAGCAGCCGCCGCGTGAAGAAGAAGATCTCCGTGACCGCGTCTTCAAAGGGAGGCTGTGGGACCTGCGCCTCCTCGTCCTCGTGCTCCTCCAGGGGATTCACCTGAGGGTAAGGCCCTTTCAGGCCCTGTAAGGGCCTACGCAAAGAGGTTCTTCAGGACGATGGTTTCTTCCCGCTTCGGCCCCACGGAGACGATGGCGGCCTTCACGGCGAGCCTGTCCTCGATGTAGCCGATGTATTGCCTGCAGTTCCCGGGCAGCTCCGCAAAGGACTTGATGTCGCTGAGCGGCTCCTCCCACCCCGGCAGCTCCTCGTAGACCGGCTCCAGGTCGGTGTACATCTCGAGGTTGGCGGGCATGTGCTCCATGGTACCGCTTCCCGTGCGGTACGCGGTGGCCACCTTGATGGTCTCAAACCCCGAGAGCACGTCGAGCTTGGTGATGGCGAGGTAGGATATGGTGCTCAGGCGCACGGAGTGGCGCAGGGCAACGAGGTCGAGCCAGCCGCACCGGCGCGGCCTGCCGGTGGTCGCCCCGTATTCCCCGCCGAAGGCCCGCAGGCGTTCACCGGTCTCATCGGTGAGTTCCGTGGGCAGGGGGCCGCCTCCCACGCGGGTGGTGTATGCCTTGCAGATGCCCAGCACCGTGTCGATGGTGGTGGGGCCGATGCCCGCTCCCACGCACGCGTGGCCGGCCACGGTGTTGGACGAGGTGACGTAGGGGTAGGTCCCGAAGTCCATGTCCAGGTTCGCCCCCTGGGCCCCCTCGAAGAGCAGGTGCCTGCCGCTCTTCATGGATGCGTCCAGCAGCAGCGAGGCGTCCTTCACGAAGGGTTTCAGGGCGCTGCCCATTCTGATGCATCGCTCCAGCAGGCTGTCCCTGTCGATGGGCTTGAGCCTGAGGATCTTGGTGATGTACTCCTGCTTCTCCTCCAGAACCGTGTCGAGCTTTTTCCTCAGCACGCCCTCGTTCACGAGGTCGATCATCCTGATGCCCACCCGGCGGGCCTTGTCTTCGTAGGCCGGCCCGATGCCGCGGCCCGTGGTCCCCAGGCCCTGGGTGGAGTCGCGGGCGCTGTCGATGATGCGGTGGTACGGCATGATCACGTGGGCGCGGTCGCTGATCGCCAGGGTGTCCGGGGACACGTCGTACCCCTTTGCCTGCAGGGCGCTGATCTCGTCCAGGAGGATCTCGGGATCGAGCACCACGCCGGAGCCGATGATGCAGACCTTGCCCGGGTGGAGGATACCCGAGGGGATGAGGTGGAGCACGACCTTCTTGTCACCCACCACGAGGGTGTGACCCGCGTTGTTCCCGCCCTGGAACCTGATGATCAGGTCGGACTTCTCGGTGAGCAGATCCACGATCTTGCCCTTTCCCTCATCACCCCACTGGGTGCCGACCACCACGATGTTTGCCATGTTCCGTATCCTCCTTGGCTGTTCGCCCGTCTAGATGCAGACCTGCTGGACAGACAGGGCGTTGGGCACCTTGCGGATCTTCTCGATGACCTTCCTGGGAACCTCGGTGTCCACGTTGATGATGATGATGGCCGTCCCTTCCTGGCGGTCCCGGCCGAGGAAGAGACGGGCGATATTGATGCCTGCCTCGCCGAGGGTCGTCCCGATGTTGCCCACCGTTCCGGGCAGGTCCCTGTTGTAGATGACCAGCATGTAGCCTTCCGGGATGACCTCGATGGAGTACCTGTCGATCCTGACGATCCTGAGGTCCGTGGGGCTGAACACGGAGCCTGCGAGCGAGCGGGCGCCCTTGTCGAATTCGAGGTTCATGTCGATGGTGTTGGTGAAGATCTCCTCACGCTGGAGGTGTGACTCCACGAGATCGATGCCGCGCTCCTTGAGGAGCACCGGGGCGTTGACATAGTTCACGTCGTCGGTGACGGAGCAGAGCAGGCCCTTGAGCGCCGTCACGGTGACGGGCCGGGTGTCGATGCCGGCCGCAGCGCCGGTGTAGGTGAGCGTCACTTTCTTGAGCCTGTCCGAGGTCACCTGGGCGATGATCTGGCCCATGAAGCGGCCCATCTTCTCGGCCAGGTCGATGTAGGGCTTGATCTTGGGGAGCATCTCCGGGGACACAGAGGGTGCGTTCACCGCGTTGCGGATCACGCCGTGGGTGAGATAGTCCACGATCTGCTCGGCAATGGCCAGCGCCACGTTCTCCTGGGCCTCCAGCGTGGAAGCGCCCAGGTGCGGGGTGGCGACGACTCTGGGGTGCCTGGCCAGGGTCCAGTCCTCCGGCGGCTCCTTCTCGAACACGTCGATGGCCGCGCCTTCCACCTTGCCGGAATCCAGGGCGTCCAGCAGCGCCTTCTCGTCCACGATGCCGCCCCGGGCGCAGTTGATGAGGAAGACCCCCTTCTTCATCACGGCAAAGGCGTCCTTTCCGATGAGGCCAGAAGTCTCCTTGGACTTGGGCGTGTGGATGGTGATGTAATCGGAGCGCGCATAGAGGGTGTTCAGGTCCGTCAGTTCGATGCCCTGGCTCTCGGCGAGTTCCTTGGTGATGAACGGGTCATAGGCGATGACGTTCATCTTCAGGCCGAGCGCCCGGGATGCCACAACGCTCCCGACCCTGCCCATGCCGATGATGCCCAGCGTCTTGCCCGTGACCTCCCTGCCTTCCAGGGACTTCTTCTCCCAGGTGCCCTGCTTCATGAAGGCGTCCGCCTTGGGGATGTTCCTGGTGAGCGCCATCATCATGGCAATGGCGTGTTCGCCGGTGGTCACCGTGTTGCCGCCCGGCGTGTTCATGACCACGATGCCCTGCCGGGACGCGGCCGCTGAATCGATGTTGTCCACGCCGGCGCCTGCGCGGCCGATGACCTTGAGCTTCTTCCCGGCAGCGATGATATCCGCGGTGGCCTTGGTGGCGGACCTGACCACGAGTGCGTCATAGTCGCCGATGATGGCCTTGAGCTCTTCCGGCTTGAGCCCGGTCTTCACGTCGACCGTGAAGCCGCCGCTCGTGAGGATCTCCACCCCCGCGTCGGACAGCTTGTCACTCACCAGTATCTTCAAGGCCTTCTCCTTTGGAGGAGTGTTGGTTCGGTGCACTTGTAACAAATGGATTTTTGTGTGTCAACAAAAGAGCGGACGCGCGGGAGGCGTCGGTTTCCAGCGCCGTGGCCTGCCTCCAGGGGGCGTGCGCCGTGGGGTGCGGGGGAAGGAGAGAGACGGTGGCGGCTTCCTCAGGAAACCGGCACGGCATCCTTGCCCGCGAGCACCCGGAGCAGGGCGGTCAGGTATTCCCAGAAGCGCTCCACGCTCGCGATGTTCGCCCGCTCGTGGGGGGTGTGTGCCTCCTCGACGGCAGGGCCGAAGGAGATCATGTCCAGACCCTTGATCCTCTCTCCGATGACTGCACACTCGAGGCCGGCATGTACCACCCTGACCAGGGGGTCTGTCCCGCGCAAGGCGCGGTACACCCGGGTGCAGGTGTCGAGGATGGGCGAGGACAGGGACGGCCTCCACGACGGATACGAGCTCCCGTGGATGACCGTGCACCCCGCCAGCTCCCCGATGGCCGCCGCCTGGGAGGAGATGTCGTGCAAAGCGCTGACGATGGTGCTCCGGTGGCTCGTGAGCACGGTGAAGTCGTCCCCTTCGAACCCGCAGATGGCCAGGTTGGTGGAGGTGACCACGGTGCCTTCGATCCTCGGGTCGGCCTTGATGGGCCCGTGCGGGAGGGACTGGACGAGGTTCATTACCCTGCGGGTGTAGTCTGGGGCAAGCACCCGGGGGGCAGCCTGGTCGAGCTCGTCGATGGTGAGCACGGCCGTGTCGTCGAAGTGCTCCAGCTCGGAACTGATGATGCCGTTCCAGTGTACGGCCTCCTGGCGGAGCGCCTCCATGTCCCGGGCCTGGACGTGGACCACCGCCTCGGCCTCGCGGGGGATGGCATTGTGCTTGCTGCCGCCCTTCAGCGAGACGAGGTGAAAGCCGTAGGCAGGGGAGACGGCCAGCAGGAAGCGGTTCAGGAGCTTGACGGCGTTGCCCCGGCCCCGGTGGATGTCCACCCCCGAATGCCCGCCCTTGAGCCCGCTGACTCTGAGCCGGGCCGCGCAGGTGTCTTCCGGCACGGACATGAACTCGGTCTCCAGCACGAGCCGGGTGTCCATGCCGCCCGCACACCCGATGATGAGGCAGCCTTCCTCCTCGGAGTCGAGATTGATGAGGGTGTTCGCGGTGAACGAGCCTCTGGAGATCCACTTCGCGCCGTTGAGGCCGGTCTCCTCCGCGGTGGTGAAGATGAGCTCGAGGGTGGGGTGGATGAGCGCCGTGTCTTCCATGACAGCCAGCATGGCGGCCACGCCGAGCCCGTTGTCCGCGCCCAGCGTGGTGTTCTCCGCGCGCATCCAGTCTCCGTCGCGGACGAGGCGGATGGGGTCCCTGCCGAAGTCATGACGGGCAAGGGCAGTCTGCTCGCAGACCATGTCCATGTGCGACTGGAGGGCGATGGCGGGGCAGCCCCTGGCTCCGGGCTTCCTCACGAAGACGTTGCCCGCGTCGTCGCTGCGGCACTCGAGGCCGCACCTCTGCGCCGCCTCCATGATATGGCGGGCCACAGCCGCCTCGTTGCCGGATTCCCGTGGGATCCGGGAGATCTCCTGGAAATGCCTCCAGAGCCCCTGCGGCCTGAGTCCGCTGATCGCCTCCATGAAAGGTCCCCCCTCCACACCAGTTCAACGACCCTTGTAAGGGATATCAGCTTGGGGCATGGCGGGCAAGGGGCAATTGATCCGCATGGCCCAAAAAATAATTACAGTATCCCGGGAAAAAACCGATACCTGTCTTGAAGCTGCTTGACACAGCGGTTTGTTTGGACGTATATGGTTGACAACCTGGAATATGGAAATTATCATGCAAACCCGCGGTAAAACCCTCTGTAAGTTTTTCCCCGGATTCTGGTAATACCGTTTTTCCAGACATCAACACCAGGGTCTCTCCCCCTTGCCAGGGGAACAGGCCGAAAAGAAACGGAGGTATGAATGGCTACAGGAACAGTGAAGTGGTTCAACGAGAAGAAGGGTTTCGGATTCATCACGCAGGACGGCGGCAGCGACGTGTTCGTGCATTACTCCGCCATCAAGGGAGACGGGTTCAAGACACTTACAGAGGGAGAGAAGGTCACATTCGAGGTGACCAACGGGCCCAAGGGTCCGCAGGCATCGAACGTAATGAAGCTGTAGTCTTCAGCCGGGGCGGGT
>CAZNGL010000160.1:0-6120 GCA_964572405.1 uncultured Bacteriovoracaceae bacterium | reverse complement strand
TGGGACACCACCTGGGCGTTGAACTGGCCGCACAGGCCCTGGTCCGAGCCGAACACGATCCCGCCGAGGCGGGCGAGCGGCGTGACGCCGCCTTTGAGCTCGTCCTCGGGCCGCGACTGCAGGGCCACCTGCAGGCCCATCTCCACGGTGCGGGTATAGTCCACGAGCGACTCCACGGAGCGCTGGTACTGGCGGATGCTCACCGCGGCCAGGGCCTTCATGGTCTTGACCACGGAGAGCAGGTCCTGGGTGCTCTTGATCTTGCGCTTCAGCGCGTCAAGGGTTTGCATGGGCCTTTCCAGTCATGCCGCGTATGGCCTCCCTGGCCGTGTTGAGGATGGCATCGAAGTCGTCGAGGCTGAGCTTGTCCCCCTGGTAAATCCTGGCGCACAGCGCAGCGAGGTGCCTCGTCATGCCTTCGCGCACCCTGCTCTCTGCGCTCGAGATCTCGTCCACCGCCACATCGTCCAGGATCCCGCCGGTCACCGCCATGAGCGACGCGATCTGCTCGGCCACCGGTATGGGCCGGTACTGGGGCTGCTTGAGGATCTCGCGGACGCGCCAGCCGCGCTCCAGGCGCTTCTTGGTGTCGTCGTCGAGCCGCGTGCCGAAGCGCGAGAAACTCTCGAGCTCCTCGAACTGGGAGTAGGCGATCCTCATG
Organism: uncultured Bacteriovoracaceae bacterium; assembly: GCA_964572405.1. GTDB lineage: Bacteria > Desulfobacterota > Desulfomonilia > UBA1062 > UBA1062 > MWEI01. The sequence goes on along the minus strand of CAZNGL010000160.1, from coordinate 5,459 downwards.
TCGCCTGCCACGGCGCGGTAGGCAGGGAGCTGTGCCTTGCCCCCCACGCGGGACACGGACTTGCCCACGTCGATGGGCGGCAGGATACCCTTCTGGAACAGGTTGGGCGAGAGGTAGATCTGGCCGTCCGTGATGGAGATGAGGTTCGTGGGGATGTACGAAGACATGTCCTGGGCCTCGGTCTCGATGATGGGGAGCGCGGTGAGCGAACCGCCGCCGAACTCCTGGCGCAGGTGTGTGGAGCGCTCGAGCATGCGCGAGTGGATGTAGAAGATGTCGCCCGGGAAGGCCTCCCTGCCCGGAGGCCTGCGCAGCAGGAGAGACAGCTCGCGGTAGGCCCGGGCGTGGCGGGTGAGGTCGTCGTAGACCACGAGCACGTCTCGTCCGTGCTCCATGAAATACTCTCCCATGGAGGTGGCGGCATACGGAGCCACGAACTGGAGGCCGGGCGGTTCCTCGCCGGATGCCACCACCACCACGCTGTAGCGCATGGCATCGTGCTCGTTCAGGATGGCGATGGACTTGGCCACGTCGGAAGATTGCTTGCCGATGGCACAGTAGATGCAGACCACGTCCTTGTCGTGCTGGTTGATGATGGTGTCCAGCGCGATCGTGGTCTTGCCGATCTGGCGGTCGCCCAGGATGAGTTCCCGCTGCCCCCTGCCGATGGGGATCAGGGCGTCGATGGCCTTGATGCCAGTCTGCAGGGGCACCGTCACCGGGTCGCGGTGCATGATGGGCGGCGCCTCCCGCTCCACCGGGAGCCTGTCCGTCGCGTGCACCTCCCCCTTGTTGTCCAGCGGCCTGCCCAGGGCGTCCACCACCCTGCCCAGCAGCCCGTCGCCCACGGGTACGTCAAGGACGCGCCCGGTCCGGTGCGCGAGGTCTCCCGCATTGATCCGCTCGGACGGGTCAAGCATGATGATGCCGATCTCTCCGGGGTCGATGTTGAACACGAGCCCGTAGAGGTCGCCGGGGAAGCGCACGACCTCCTCGGCCCTGATGCTGTCCATGCCGGAGAGGCGGGCGATGCCTCTCCCCACGAAGGTCACCACCCCCACCTCTTCTGGTTTCAGGCCGGGCTTGTGCGTTGCCACGACGCGTTCCATGGCATTCAGGGTGGAATCAAGGCTCTGTTTCAGGGTGGCGTTTTTGCCGGTCTTTTCCATGGGCAACTCCCTTCAGTTCCTGTACGCAACTCCGGTACGCGACGGCAAGGCGTTACTGCACGGTTTCTCCCGCGTCAGTGGCGGAGGGGATCTCCTCCTTCAGCGCCCGCCTGAATTCCTCCTCGAGTCCGGCCAGGTAATCGCCCATGCTCCATGAGAGCTTGTAGCCTCGGGACATGAGCTCGATGCCCGACCCCACCGAGGGCACCACCTCGAAGTTCAGCTCCACTTCGGGAGAGAGGTATGGCTCGATGGCCTTGACGACCCTGCTTCTCTGGTCGTCGCCGAGCTCGAATCCGCTCCGGACCAGGATCTCGGTGCTCCCCGAGTCCATCGACCGCCTGAGCAGGTCCTGCTGGTCCTCGTCCAGGGCCGCCACGCGCCTGATGAAGACCCCGATCACCCGGTCTTCCAGCTCCTCGTCGGCAAGGTCACCCACGACCCGCCTGATGGTCCCGAAGATGAAGGCGCCGGAGCGCTGTCTGAGCTCCTCGAAGAAGACCTCCCGCTCCCGCAGGAGCGACTCGCGCCAGCGCTGCCTGCTCTCCTCGGCCTCACGGCGCACCTCCTCAAAAAGCCGTTGCCGCTCCGCCTGGGCGTCCTTTGCAGCCTGGTTCAGCATCTCCTCGGCCTTGCGCCGGATATCGCGGTTCACCTCCTCCAGCTCCGCCTCCCTGGCCTTGGCCTGGTCCCTGAGGCGGTCGGCCTCGTCCAGGCTCTTTGCGATCCTTGCCTGGCGCTCGTCCATGGCCTTGACGATGCGGTCGTAGAGGAAGTACTTGAGTAGCGCCGCCAGGATGAGAAAGTTGATGATCTGGGCTGCGAAAACGAACCAGTCGATGTGCATCCATCATCCCCCTTTGGCCATGGTGACGAAGTGATCCCAGAAAGGATTGGCGAAGATGAGGATCATGGAGATGACGAAGCAGTAGATGGCGATGGATTCGATCATGGCCAGGCTCACGAACAGCGTGCGGGTGATGGTGTTCTTCTCGTCGGGCTGCTGGGCGATGGCGCTCACGGCCTGCTTGGCCGCAATGCCCTCGCTCAGTGCCGGTCCGATGGCGCCCAGCGCCATGGTGATACCGGCCGTGACGATGGAAGCGATCGCAACAACGGTCAGATTGTCCATATCATACCTTCCTTTCTCTCGAGATTCACTCCATTTACGTACATACCCGAAACGTCCTAATGGACCTTCTCCTCATGGTGATGGGCCTGGGTGACGGATGCGATGTACACCATGGCCAGGATGGAAAAGATATATGCCTGCACCATGCCGATGAGCAGGCCGAGTGCATGCATGACGATGGGAAAGAAGAGCGGGGTCACGGCGAGCAGGATGGCGATGACCTTGTCGTGGCTCATGATGTTTCCGAAGAGCCTGATGGCCAGGGCCAGGGTCCGGGTGAACTCCCCCATGACATGGAACGGGAAGAAGATGAACGTGGGCTGGAAATACTCCTTGAAGTAGGACAGGCCGTTTTTGGAGATCCCGTAGATGGGTACGGACAGGAATACCGTGACCGCCAGGGCAGATGTGGTGGTGAGCGACGAGGTGGGCGCCACGTAGCCCGGCACGATGAGGAGCAGGTTGGACAGCCCGATGAACAGGAAGAGCGTGCCGATGAAGACCGTGTAGTGGTCCGGGTTGTCCTGGCTCACCTCGTGGATCTGCTCCCGGATGGAAGAGACCACGACCTCCAGCAGGTTCTGCCAGCGGGAGATCCTCACATCGGACGTGGCCTTGCGCCCCACCAGGAGCGCCAGGGCGATGAGGATGCCCATGATGAGCCAGGTGTAGACGAGGGTGGCGGATATCTTCACGAAACCCCACTGGAGGAAGATGACCTGGTCCGGGCTGATCTGGTTGAGCCTCAATATCTCCATGCGGGCCCCCTCTGAGTCCTGCCGGGCTTCCTGCCCAGGGAGCGCACCATGACCTCGCGTGCGACTATGAAGCCGATGAAGGCTGCCAGGAGACGCTCCCAGCCGCCGTCCATGACCGCAGCGAACACCGCCGTGACCACGGCGATTCTCAGAAGGAAGCCGCCGACCGATGCCAGGGAAAACCCGGCCGGCTCTGTCATCCTCTGCACGGACCTCCACAGGTGGAGGCTGAAGAAGACGCCGAGCGCGAGCCCGACGCTGAACGCGAAGACGAGATAGGGCATCTGGGACCCGAGGCTCATTCCCTGTCCTCCCGCTCGTCGTCAAAGGGCTCCTCTGTCTCGATGCCGCCCTTGCGCACCCAGTACCAGGCGTTCACGCACCCCACCATGACGCCGAGGATGAGCAGCATGAGGGCCCAGGAGTACTGGGAGGGCCACATACGGTCGATCCAGAGGCCAAGCGCCACGCCGATGAGCGTGGGAATGGCCACGGACCACCCCACCACGCCGAACATGCCCAGGCCGAACCAGACGGTCTTGTCCTCCTGATTGAGTCCCCTGATCTTCCTCTGTTCCTTCCGCACCACCTCCTTGGTGAATTTCTTCACAATGTCGTTCCGGCTGAGGTGGGCGGGTCTCTGTTTCTTATCCATACTTCTTCATCTCCATGAACCGGCGCACGATGCTCGCCTCCAGCCGGGCCGCCGCCGTGCGCGCGGCCTTCTCCCTGTCATCCAGGACCCGGAACCGCTCCTGCACCACGCTCTTGAGGTGTCCCAGGCTGGGGATGGCCACCACGTTGCGGGTGGAGACCAGCACCTCGTCGCCCTTCTTCACGAGCATGCCCCGGTCCACGGCGAAATACTCCGGATTTCCCCCCCCGGCGGTGATGCTCAGGAGACCGGGCACCAGAGCGCTCACGAAGTCCACGTGCCTGGGCAGCAGGCAGAAGGAGCCGTTGGGGGCCTCGGCCACCAGCTTGTCGATGGCCCTGTGCAGGAAGACCTCCGCGGGGAGCAGGATCTTACAGTCCATCCACGTGCACCTCGTCGATGGTGCCGATCATGTAGAGCTTGGACTCGGGGACGTCCGCGAACTCGTCGTTCAGGATGCGCTCGCACCCTGCCAGCGCGTCTTCCAGAGCCACCATCCGGCCCGGCATGCCCGTGAACTGCTCGGTGGTGAAGAAGGGCTGCGTGAAGAACCGCTCGAGCCTGCGCGCCCGGTACACGGTGCGCTGGTCGTCCCGGGAGAGCTCGGCGATGCCGAGCATGGCGATGATGTCCTTGAGGTCCTCGTAGATGGTGAGCGTCTTGCGGATCTCCTGGGCGATGCGGTAGTGCCTGTCCCCCACGATGTGGGGCATGAGCATCTTGGACCAGGACTGCAGCAGGTCCACTGCCGGGTACAAACCCTCGCTGGCCCGCTTGCGGGAGAGCACGATGGAGGCCGACAGGTGGCCGAAGGTGTGCGACGCGGACGGGTCGGTGAAGTCGTCGGCCGGCACGTACACGGCCTGGATGGAGGTGATGGCGCCTGCGCTCGTGTTGCAGATGCGCTCCTCCAGTTCGGCCAGCTCGGTCCCCAGGGTGGGCTGGTAGCCGAGCCGCGACGGGAGCTGGCCCATGAGGCCCGAGACCTCGGAGCCCGCCTGGATGAAGCGGAAGATGTTGTCCATCATGAGGAGCACGTCCTGGTGCATGTCGTCCCGGAAGTACTCCGCCACGGTGAGCGCCGCGTGCCCCACCCGGAACCGGGCGCCCGGCGGCTCGTTCATCTGGCCGAATACCATGACCGTATTGCCCAGCACGCCTGCCGAGATCATGTCGCGGTAGATCTCCTCGCCCTCGCGGCAGCGCTCGCCGATGCCGCAGAAGATGCTCACGCCGTGGTGCTTCTTCACCGTGTTGTTGATCATCTCGGTGATGAGCACGGTCTTGCCCACGCCTGCCCCGCCGAAGAGGCCCGCCTTGCCTCCCCGCTCCAGGGGCGCCAGGACGTCGATGGACTTGATGCCCGTGGTGAAGATCTCGGAAACCGTGGACTGGTCGGTGAGCGGCACGGGCTTCTGGTGGATGGACCGTGGGGTGCCAGCGACCTCGCCCTTGGCGTCGATGGGGCTGCCGAAGACGTTGATGACCCGCCCGAGCAGTTCCTTGCCCACGGGCACCTCCAGCAGGCGCTTGGTGTCGATGACCGCCGAACCGCGTGCCAGGCCCTGGGTGGGGGTGAGCGCGATGCCCCGGATGAGGTGCTCGTTGAGGTGGGTGTTCACCTCTATGACAATGCGGTTGTCCTCGCCCGCCCTCAACACGTGGAAGATCTCGGGAAGTTCCTTGGGAAAATGGGCATCGACCACGCTGCCCCGGATGGAAACCACGGTTCCGGTATTGACCTG
>CAZNGL010000159.1:0-6168 GCA_964572405.1 uncultured Bacteriovoracaceae bacterium | reverse complement strand
CTCCTGACGCTGCTCTTCCCCAACGACAGCAGGAGGTGGGCGGTCAGGCTCGGCCTGGGACTGTGGAACATCTACGGCCTCACGGGCCTCGTGGGCGACCTCCTGTCCTATGCCCGCCTCTTCGGGCTGGGCATCGCCACGTCCGCCGTGGCCTCGGTCATGAACCAGCTGGCCGGCATGGCCCTGGCTGCAGCGGGCCCGGTCCTCGGGGTCGTGCCGGCGCTCTTCATACTCGTGACGGGGCACACCTTCAACCTGGCGCTGTCGCTGTTGGGCAGCACCGTCCATTCCGCCCGCCTCCACTTCGTGGAGGCCTTCAAGAGCTTCTTCGAGGGCGGCGGCGTCGCATACAAGCCATTCAAGATCGAAAGGGGTTCTCTATGAGCAGCAAGCATATGGGGATGTTCACGGCCACGACCGTGGTTCTTCTGGCAGGCCTGGTCTCTCCGGCCTTCGCCCAGGCTGCGGCGGTTCCCGGTGATGTGGGGCCCCTGGTGGCGAAGGTCTTCATGGGCCTGGGCGTGTCGCTGGGCCTGGCGGGCTCAGCCGTGGGGCTGTCCATCGCCTTCCAGGCCCTGCTGGGCGGCGGCTCGGAAAACTTCTTCAAGAACATCGCCGTGGCCCTGATGCCGTCCTCCCAGGGGATCTACGCCATCGTGGTCCTGTTCACGAACCTGGACGCGCTGAACACAGACCCGTACACCGCGGCAGGCAAGGGCGCCATCGCGGGGCTGGCCATGTTCTTCAGCGCCTGGTACCAGGGAATGGTCTGCGCCGCGGGCATCCGCAGCATCCTCGAGGGGCGCAACACCCTGGCCAACGCGCTGGTGTCCGGCGCCATGCCCGAGACCTACGCCGTGTTCGCCCTGGTCATGACTTTCATCATGAAGTAGGGCGCTCCCTCCCGGGGCCCTGCCATGGCACGGGATTTGTATACTCAGGATATACCACCATGGGGGACAGGGGATGAAGGTATCGCCACCGGATATGATTGAGCGGCTGATCAGGGACCTCCCCGCGGGGAGCACCCAGGGCAGGCCTGCGACCGCCCCGGGTGCGGATGCCTTTTCATCCTTCCTGGAGAGTGCGACAACCAGGGCCACGGATGCCGGGCCGGCCTCGGTGGACAGGGAAATGATTGCCGCACTGCTGGAGCTCGTCCGCATCAGGATGAGCCAGTCTGTCATGAACGCCTTTGCGGACAGCGGGGAAGACGATGCCCTGACCGGAGCGCCCTCCATGCAGGCGATCCCGGACATACGGATTCCCTCCCTTGAAGCGTCAAATAACCGACGCATCCCTGCGTTCCCTGATCCCCCTGCCGCACCCCGCGACCTGGACGCCATCATCGACCGGGCATCTTCCACCTATGGCGTGGACAGGGACCTCATCGTGTCGGTGATCAGGGCCGAAAGCGGGTTCGACGCGAAGGCCACCTCCCCCAGGGGCGCCATGGGGCTCATGCAGCTCATGCCCGGCACGGCGCGGGACCTGGGGGTGAGAGACGTCTATGACCCGGAGCAGAACGTCATGGCGGGCACGCGCTACCTGAAGGGGCTCCTGGACCGGTACGGCGGGGATGTCCGGCAGGCCCTGGCAGCCTACAACTGGGGCATGGGCAACCTGGAGCGCAGCTCCGGCGGACTCCCTGAAGAGACCAGGAATTACATTGCGAAGATCATGCGGGACTACACCAGGGCCTGAGGCGCATCCCGGACCCGGTTCTCCTTAAACCGCATTCATGCTCGTGCAGGGGGCTTTCACTCCCGTTGCCCTTCTTGTCTTCTCCCATTCACTATGGTAAATACTTCTGACACCTGAACAGGGGGGAGGATCACGCATGTCCGGTCACAATAAATGGTCGACCATCAAGCACAAGAAGGGTGCAGCCGACGCCAAACGCGGCAAGCTCTTCTCCAAGATCATCAAGGAGATCACCGTGGCCGCCCGCATGGGCGGCGGCGACATCGAGGGCAACGCCAGGCTCAGGGCCGCCGTGACGTCGGCCAAGGCCGCCAACATGCCCAAGGACAACATCGACCGCGCCATCAAGAAGGGCACGGGCGAGCTGGGGGGCGCAGCGTACGAAGAGATCACCTACGAGGGGTACGGGCCGGGCGGCGTGGCCGTGCTCGTCAAGGTGCTCACGGACAACAAGAACAGGGCCGTTGCGGACATACGGCACCTCTTCTCAAAGTACAACGGCAACCTGGGAGAGACGGGCTGCGTGAACTGGATGTTCGACAAGAAGGGCTATGTGGCCATCGACAAGGAGTCCGTGGACGAGGAGACCCTCTACGACGTGGCCCTGGGCGCAGGGGCGGATGACATCACGGACACCGGGGAGACCTTCGAGATCCTCACCGCGCCGGACGACCTCGAGAACCTGCGCACCGCCCTGGAGGGCAAGGGCATCAAGTACTCCCAGCTCGAGGTGCAGATGATCCCCCAGACCAACGTGACGCTCACCGGCAAGCCCGCCCAGCAGACGCTGAAGCTCTTGGACGCGCTGGAGGACCTGGACGACGTGCAGGCGGTGTCTTCGAACTTCGACATCAGTGACGAGGAGATGGCAGAGCTCCAGGCATAATGAGGATATGCGGCATCGATCCCGGCACCAGGGCCACGGGCTACGGCATCCTCGAGATCCGTTCCAACCCGGCGAGCCTGGCGTACGTGGCCCACGGCACCATACGGCCTGGCTGTGATGACATGGCGCTGCGCCTCAAGGAGATCTTCGACGCGCTCACTGACATTTTCAAGCGGTTCAACCCCACCGAGGTCGCGGTGGAGACCACCTTCCACGCGGTGAACGCTCAGTCGGCTCTCAAGCTGGGCCAGGCCCGGGGCGTGATCCTGCTGGCCGCCTCCCTGGCCGGGATCCCGGTCTTCGAGTACACGCCCACCGAGGTGAAGAAGGCCACCTGCGGGTATGGGCACGCGGAGAAGGGACAGATTCACGCCATGGTGAGCGCCATCCTCCACCTCCCGAAAGGGACCGTCAGGTCCATGGACGCCTCCGACGCGCTGGCCATCGGCGTGTGCCACTCGTCGTCGCGTCGCATGAGGAGGGTGGCCCTGTGATCAGCATGCTGAAAGGGCAGGTGGCGCAGCACACCGGGACCCAGGCCGTGGTCATGGTGGGCGGCGTGGGCTACCTGGTGCACGTGCCGCTGGGGACGAGGTTCGATGCCGAGGATGGGAACGAGGTGGTGCTCCACACCATGCTCATCGTGCGGCAGGACGCGCTCGACCTCTACGGCTTCGTAGACCAGCGGCAGCGGGAGATCTTCGCCCTGCTGCTGAACGTGTCGGGCATCGGGCCCAAGACCGCCATGAACATCCTCTCGTCCGTGGAGCCCAACCGGTTCCTGGACGAGGTGGCGAGCGAGAACGTGGCCTACCTCACGAGCCTGCCGGGCATCGGCAGCAAGGGGGCGCAGCGCATCGTGCTGGAGCTGAAGGAGCGCATCGCCCGCCAGTTCAAGACGCGCGCGAAGGTGTCCGGCACCGACATCACCGGCGACGCCGTGGCCGCGCTCGTCACGCTCGGCTACTCCGAGGCCCAGGCGCGTAAAGCCGTGGGCGCGGTGAAGGCGGAAAGCGTTGAGGACCTGGTGCGCAGGGCCCTGAAGGAACTGCTATGAGAGAGGAGATCACCGGCACCATCCTGGGCAACGACGAGAACGAGTTCGAGGACCGGATCCGGCCCCGGACGCTCAAGGAATACGTGGGCCAGGACAGCCTCAAGGAGAACCTGGAGGTCTTCATCAGGGCGGCGAAGAAGAGGGGGGAGGCGCTCGACCACTGCCTCTTCTACGGGCCGCCGGGCCTGGGCAAGACAACGCTCGCCCACATCATCGCCCACGAGCTGGGCGTGGGGCTGCGCGTGACGAGCGGGCCCGCCATCGAGAAGTCGGGCGACCTGGCCGCCATCCTCACGAACCTCGAGCCCCGCGACGTGCTCTTCATCGACGAGATCCACCGCCTGGGAAGCGCCATCGAGGAGATCCTGTACCCGGCCATGGAGGAGTACAAGCTGGACATCATCATCGGCCAGGGGCCGTCGGCCCGCTCCATCCGCATCGACCTGAACCCCTTCACCCTGGTGGGCGCCACCACGCGGGCGGGCATGATCACCTCGCCGCTCCGGGACCGTTTCGGCATCATCGGCCACCTGGAGTTTTATTCGGTGGACGAGCTCACGCGGATCCTGAAGCGCTCGTCGCGCATCCTGGACGTGGCGGCGCACGCGGACGGCCTTACGGAGATCGCGAAGCGCTCGAGGGGCACGCCCCGGGTGGCGAACCGGCTGCTGAAGCGGGTGAGGGACTTCGCCGAGGTGCTGGGAGACGGCAAGATCAAGCCCGAGATCGCGGATGTGGCGCTCTCCAAGCTCGACATCGACAAGGCGGGCCTGGACCGCATGGACCGGAGGATCATCGAGACCATGGTGCAGACCTTCTCGGGCGGCCCGGTGGGCATCGAGTCGCTGGCCGCGTCGCTCGGCGAGGACAAGGACACCATCGAGGACGTGTACGAGCCCTTCCTCATCCAGAACGGCTACCTCAAGCGCACGCCCCGGGGCAGGCAGGTGTGCGCCAAGGGGTACAAGGTGGCGGGGTGCGAGACGAGGCCCGGGCAGGGGGGCTTGTTCGAGGAGTAGAGGGGGCCACTATAATCGCTCCTCTATCCATCATGCTCTGTATACCACACCCTCATCCAATTTTCGCCATGGCGCTCAAGCCCTGTTCTGTACTATACTTATCGCCCAGTAAGAGAGAGGAGGGTGTTTCCATGTACAAGATCGATCTGCTGAACAACATCTCGGAAAAAGGGCTCGCAATCTTCACCCAGGACTACGAGTACCGCGCCGGCATCTCCGATCCGGACGGCATCCTGGTCAGGAGCAAGGAGATGAAGGACATGACCCTGCCGTCGAGCCTCAAGGCCATTGCCCGCGCAGGGGCCGGTGTCAACAATATCCCCATCGACAAGTGTTCCGAAAAGGGCATCGTGGTCTTCAACACCCCTGGCGCCAATGCCAACGGGGTCAAGGAGCTTGTCATCCTCGGCCTGCTGCTGTCCGCGAGGAAGGTGGTCGATGGCATCGCATGGACCAAGGGCCTGGTGGGCGAGGGCGACAAGGTGCCCGACCTCATCGAGAAGGGCAAGTCGAAATTCGGCGGCACGGAGATTCTGGGCAAGAAGATCGGCGTCATCGGTCTCGGCGCCATCGGCATCATGGTGGCCAACACGGCCGAGGCCCTGGGCATGGAGATCTACGGGTACGACCCCTACCTTTCCATCGACGCGGCGCTCAGGCTGTCCCGGAACATCAAGCGCATGGTGAGCCTGGAGAAGATGCTCTCCGAGTGCGACTACGTCACGCTCCACGTCCCCCAGAACAAGGAGACCAAGGGGCTCATGAACGCGGACAGGTTCGCGGCCATGAAGAAGGGAGCCAAGCTCATGAATTTCTCGAGGCGCGAGCTCGTGGACACCGCCGCCCTCAAGAAGGCCCTGGCCGACGGGACCGTGAGCTGCTACGTCACCGACTTCCCGGACGAGGAGCTCATCAAGACGGACGGCTGCATCACCATCCCACACCTGGGCGCCTCCACCGAGGAGTCCGAGGAGAACTGCGCCATCATGGCGGTCATGCAGATCAGGGAGTTCCTGGAGAACGGGAACATCAAGAACTCGGTGAACTTCCCCGAGTGCTCGCTGGAGAGAACGGGCAACAGCAGGCTCATCATCGCCAACCAGAACCTGCCGGGCATGATCGAGAAGATCACGCACCTGCTGGCGGACGGCAAGATCAACATCGCGGACATGCTCAACAAGAGCAAGGGTAACGTCGCCTACAACATCATCGATGTGGACGGCGACGTGAAGCCGGACCTCATCGCCAAGATCGGGTCCGTGGAAGGGGTCGTGGCGGTCCGCGTGCTGTAGCCCCGGGCGTACCGGAGTGCGCATGCCATCCGGGTGTCCGGCGCCCATCCGCCGGACACCCGGATCTTATAAAACCACTTTACTCGGCACGCCCGTTATGGTATAATATTCATCTAATTATCCACAGGGGAGTTCGGCACACGGTGCCATGCCGGTGGAATGGACACATGTCATGGATGATGGAAAGGTAGTTCTCCTCGACATCGACGA
>CAZNGL010000158.1:2475-6189 GCA_964572405.1 uncultured Bacteriovoracaceae bacterium | reverse complement strand
GCCGGGGCCCATGACCACGAAGTCCACCCTGTGCGCGATTTCCAGGAGCCGGGTCTTGTTCTTCGCCGAGATGCCCCCCGTGTCGGTTTCGGCCTGGGGGAGGAAGACGATTTCTCCGCCCGCAGCGGCGATGAACGGGGTCACGGATTCGGGGGCCGCGAGCCTGGAGTAGCCGCCGCCAGCCTTGAGGAAGGACATGGCCGCAAGCGAGGGGGCCCCGTAGTACCCCCTGGCGCCTGCGATGAACAGGGCCTCCCCGAAGGTGCCCTTGTGGCCGTTCGGGTCTCTGGCCGGCAGGGCGGGCGGGTCATTCAGGGCCATGGTGAGGGAGGGGGCATCGTACAGAACAGGAGGGAACGACAGATGGGTCACCAGGAGCCTTCCACAGTTGCTGGCGCCAGGCATGAGCAGGGTGCCGGGCTTGGGCAGGCCGAAGGTGACGGTGATGTCAGCGCGGACGGCGCACCCCATGACCTGGCCCGTGTCGCCGTTGATGCCGGACGGAATGTCCAGGCTCAGCACGGTCCTGCCGCTGTCATTGACGGCCTCTATCACCTGCCGGTGGAGGCCTTCCACCTCCCGGGCGAGGCCGGTGCCGAAGACGGCGTCGATGATGCAGTCGCACTCCGCGAGGGTTTTCCCCAGGTTCATGTCAGTGGTGAGCCGGGAGACCGGTATGGGTATCCTGGCGATGATGTCGAGATTGAACCGGGCGGCGCCCTGGTATCTGTCCGTGTCGCCCAGTACCAGGACCTTCACGTCACCGCCTGCCGAATGGATCTTCCTGGCCAGGACGAACCCGTCTCCACCGTTGTTGCCCAGCCCAGAGAGCACCAGGAAGGACCTTCCCCTGACGGGTAACTCCCTGTTCAGGGCCTCGAATGCCGCCAGGCCCGCATTCTCCATGAGCAGGGTCTCGGGGATGCCGTACTGCTCCACCGCCGCCCTGTCCATGGCCCTCATCTGGTCCACCGTGCTGATCTTCATCCCTTCTCCCCCGGGCTCAGCGCCCCTCCATGCCCTGGATCAGCGCCAGGACGTTCCTGCCCAGCACCGCGTGGTTGTAGCCGCCCTCCAGGATGGCGAAGAAACCGGCCCCCAGGCGCCGGGCCGCCTCCCTCACCATGGCGCCCATGAGGCGGTAGTCGTCCGTCGAGAGCAGCCCGCCCCAGTCCTGCTCGTGGTTGTCGAACCCGGCCGAGATGCCGATGATGTCCGCCTGTGCCGCCGCAAGCTCCGATTCCACCTCCTTCAGGTAAGAGGACCTGTCGTGGGAGGAAGGATTGTGGATGCTGACATAGCCCTTTCTGCCCAGGATGTTAACCGTTCCGTCGCCGTAGTGCAGGTCGAAGTCCAGGATGTGGGCCCGCTCGATGGCGCCCGTGCGCTTGAGGTGCTCGATGGCTACGGCCATGTTGCTGTAGAAGCAGAAGCCCCAGCACGAGTCTGCGGATGCGTGGTGCCCCGGAGGCCGGATGAGACCGAAACACGGCTCCTGCATGCCGGTCTCGGCCGCCGCTATGGCGCCTCCCGCGGCCAGCGACGCGATCTCGTGCAGGCCCGATGCCCTGATGCGCGCGATGTGCGCCGGGGTGTGGACCGCCTCGATGGCCTCGATGGGGGCGGGGGATGCCTCCACGAGCTCCACACGGCCGCTGATGGCCTCCATGACCGCCTCGATCCTTCCCTCTTCGGATGCAGGGTCAGAGGTGTATACCCGATAGAAGTCCTCATGGTATATGACCTTCATGGGCACCTCCCTTGCCCATACATAATACAGAAATACGGCATCCGTGCAAACAGACACTGCACCTGCACTCAATTTTTCCCCTCACCTTGCCGAGGGGTATTTCAGGATTATTATGGTCTGAAATCCGTTTTCCAATCAGGCGGATGCGAGTATCCGAGAACAGGAGGCGACGGTGCACATGAGAATTGCAGTATTGACCGGAGGGGGGGATTGCCCAGGGCTGAACGGCGCGGTGAAGTGGGTCACCAAGACCGCCCTTGACCCCGTGCTCGCGGAGAAGCGGCCGATGACCTTCGACGTCATCGGTATCCGGGAGGGGTGGAAGGGCCTGGTCTACGTCAACCCCGACGATCCGGAAAGCATGGCGCAGCACACCCTGAAGCTCGATGAGGAGGTGGTCCGCACCTGGGACCGCTACGGCGGAACCAACCTCGGCACCTCCCGGACCAACCCCTTCAACCCGAACAAGGACCGTTCCGACCAGGTGATCGAGAACATCAGGAAGCTCGGCATCGATACAATCGTGGCCATCGGCGGCGAGGACACCCTCGGAGTGGCGTACAAGCTCTACCGGCGCGGCATCAAGACCGTGGGCATCCCCAAGACCATCGACGGGGACCTGGTGGGCACCGAGTACTCCCTGGGCTTCGACTCGGCGGTGAACATCATCATGGAGGAGATCGACCGTCTCCGCACCACGGCGGGCTCTCACAACAGGATCTTCGTGGTGGAGACCATGGGCAGGCACGCGGGCTGGCTCGCGCTCCACGGCGGCGAGTGCAGCGGCGCCTACATTATCCTCATCCCCGAGTACCCCTTCTCCATGGACCGCATCTGCGAGCTCCTCCAGGAACGCCGGGGCCGCGAGGTCCAGTACAGCATCATCGTGGTCTCCGAGGGGGCAAAGCTCGGCGGTGTCCAGGAGTTCTACAAGGACGAGAAGGTGGACGAGTTCGGCCACCGGTCCTTGGGCGGCATCGCCGCGTTCATCTCGGACGAGATCCAGAAGAGGACCGGGTTCGAGTCGCGCTACGTCAACCTGAGCCACCTCCAGCGGGGCGGATCGCCTTCTGCCCGCGACCGGCTCATGGCCCGGTGGTTCGGGATCGCGGCAGTGGACATGATCCTCAACGAGGACTTCGGCAGGATGGCCAGCTACATCCACGGCGAGATCTCCTCGGTGCCCATGAAGGAGGTCATCGACCGGCTCAGGGTGGTGGACGTGGACAAGTACTACGACGTGGAGCGGTACAACGGGAAGCGGACCATCCTGTAGGACGGCAAGGCAGACACCGGGCGCCCCGTTCTCTCAAGGGCGCCCGGTTTTTTCGTCTATTCCCCGTACACCACGGTGGTGAACTTCGTGTAGATCCCGAAGACGTAGCTCTGGACCTCGGCGTCCACGTGGTGGACCTTGGTGATGCCGCCGTTCTTCATGGCTGCCTCCACGCTGCAGTCGCCCGTGGAAACCGCCCACACGTAGGATGCGCAGGAGGACTTGCCCACGCTGATCCTGGCCTGCGTGTCCGCCGTGATGCCCAGGGAGGGGAGCGGCGTCTTCAGGTCGTTGTACAGTATGGCGCACCCGGACAGGCTCAGGGTTATGAGAAGGACGAGTGCCAGATTCAGTATCCTGTTCCTCATACATCACCTCCTGGAAGATCTCGTTGATGGTGATATTACCACATGGATCTCCCGGCGCATACCCCTACCGGGTTCCTCTGCCGGGTCCGCGCTCAGCCCTCAAGGAAGGCAGCCTCCCGCGCGCCTTTTCCCTCATCCACGCCCAGGAGGAGCAGTCCGCCCGCGATGAAGAGCACCGCGATGGAGACGATGCTGATGCGCGGTGCGAGGTTGGGACCGGCACCGAAGGACCTCGCCAGCAGCACGGAGACCGCCACGAGCACGGGGCCCATGATGGAGGCGAACTTGCCGATCATGTTGTAGAAGCCGAAGTACTGGGC
>CAZNGL010000158.1:0-2375 GCA_964572405.1 uncultured Bacteriovoracaceae bacterium | reverse complement strand
GCGATGGTCTTCAGGTGCCTGATCTCGTGGAAGGTCTTCCTCAGCTCGGAAATCCCCTGGCTGACCATGGCCCCCAGGCCCGGCGACGGCAGCCGTTCCTCTCGGACCAGGACCATGAGCGGCAGGGAGAAGCAGGCCCACCAGAGGCCCACGGTGAGAAAGGACATGCGCACCGCGTCCGCGGGGCCACTGAGCCCGAATCGCGCCGGGTCGATGGTCATCCAGACGTTCAGGGCAAAGAGCAGTCCGCCGCCCAGGTACCCCAGGCCGTACCCCAGGGACGAGACGCGGTCCATGGCCGGGCCCTCGGACACGCTCTTGAGCAGGGCGTCGTAGAACACGTTCCCGCCGAGGAAGCCGGCGAGCGCCAGGGAATAGAGGAAGGCGGCCAGAGGCCACTCGCCCTTTCCCGCCAGGCTCAGGCCCATGGTGGAGGCGATGCCCAGGAAGGCGAAGCACCCGAGCAACCGCTTCTTGATGGAGCTCCGGTCAGCCACGGCTCCGAGGAAGGGGGCCATGACCGCCACCAGGATCCCTGCCAGGGAGTTGGCCAGACCAAGCCTGGCAGTGCTCAGGGCGGCATCGGCCCCGGCGTTCCAGAACTGCTTGAACATGACCGGGAAGAACCCGGCCATTACCGTGGTGGCAAAGGCCGAATTGGCCCAGTCGTACAGGGCCCATGCAAGGACTCTCTTCCGGGAGCCGGGCTCCATCGCGTGTCCCCTCCTGGGTGTCCGCCTCCCCCGGGGTGCCGGGGGAGAAGGTTACGAGGACGCGCCCTTCTTCTCCTTGACGCGGTATGCCTTCTTGATGAGCACCGGCTTCAGCGGGACGTCCTGGTGGAACCCCTTGTTCCCCGTGGCAACGGCCTCGATGGCGTCCACCACATCCATGCCCTTGATCACCTTGCCGAACACACAGTAGCCGTAGCCGTCCATGGTCTTGCTCCTGAAGTTCAGGAAGGTGTTGTCCTTGGCATTGATGAAGAATTGGGCCGTGGCGGAGTTGGGGTCCGGGGTGCGGGCCATGGCGATGGTGCCACGGTCGTTCTTCAGACCGTTGTCCGCCTCGTTCATGATGGGGGCGTGGGTGGTCTTCTCCTTCATCTGGGCGTCCATGCCGCCGCCCTGGATCATGAAGCCCCTGATCACCCGGTGAAAGACGAGGCCGTCGTAGAACATCTCGTCCACATAGGTGAGGAAGTTCTTCACCGTGGCGGGCGCCTTGTCCGGATAGAGCTCAAGGGTGATGTCCCCCATGCTCGTCTCGAGGACCACCTGGGGTGTCTGGGCCGCGGATGCCGGGATGCTGAGCAGACTGAACAGAATCATCATAATGAAGAACATTCTCCTTTCCATTCCGATCTCCTTGCTGGGGGGATATGCGTTTCAAGAACAAGTGCGAAAAGAAGGGTCAGCCCTGTCTCTTCTCCAGCCAGTCCTTCACGGCATGCCCGGTGCCGAAGGGCCAGGGCTTCAGCTTCTCGGGGCTCACGGAGCGGACCTCGACCAGTTCCTCGCCCAGGACCGGGGTGCCGGACGCCTTCACGTGAAAGGCCAGGATGAGCTGGTTCATGGCGGTGAAGCTGTAGTACCCCACGAAACCCATGAGTTCCCCATCCAGGCCGAGCTCCTCCTTTACCTCCCTGAGCACCGCGTCGTCCGGGGTCTCGCCCTTTTCCAGGAAGCCCGTCACCAGGCCGAACATCTTCTCGGGCCAGGACCGATTGCGCACGAGCAGCACGCTGCCGTCCAGCTCCACGATGGCCGCCACCACCGGGGTGGGATTGTCCCAGAACACGAAGGGACACGAGGGTGCCGTGCAGGCAAGGCGCGTCTTCCCGTCAACCTCCCGTGGGGCCAGCGTGGCGCCGCATGTCGGACAGAATTTCATGCCAGGGTCACCTTTCTGACCCGCATGTATACACCGGCTCACAGGTCCAGGGCAATGGGATCGTTGTGCAAAGATAGCGGTTCCTCCCGGTCGGCTGCCCGTGGTATGTCTATGGACCGGTTCAGGGGACAATGCATGAGGGGGGAGGGGGTATGCACAGGGACATCCTGATACCCGTCATGGCGCTGATCGCGGCCATGGTGCTGTGGGCGAGCTCGTTCATCGCGTTGAAGCTCGCCTTTGCCGCCTACGATCCCATGGTGGTGATCTTCGGCAGGATGGTGACTGCAACCCTGTGCTTCCTGCCCCTCGCAGGCATGGTGAGGAGGAACCTCCCGAGGCGGGAGGACCTGCCTGCCCTGGTGTTCATGCTCGCCTGCGAACCGTGCCTCTACTTCCTCCTCGAGGCCGCCGCCCTGAAGAACACGTCGGCCTCCCAGGCCGGCATGATCACGGCCATGCTCCCCCTGATGGTGGCAATC
>CAZNGL010000157.1:276-6227 GCA_964572405.1 uncultured Bacteriovoracaceae bacterium | reverse complement strand
GATAATGAGCGGTGACTGGAGTTCAGACGTGTGCTCTTCCGATCTCGCTTCGGGTGGCAGGGTGGTTATCGAACGTTCCACGGTGTACCCCGACATGGACCTGTCTTCCCAGGAGGTCGGAATCTTCAGGGCCGCGTTCCTTGACTGCGACCGCCCGGCGGATGCTGACGCCGTGTACGGAAAGGCCCGCACCCTTGACCACTCAGAGGAACACCGGCATAGGTGGCGCATGATCGTACAGGCAGAGACCCTGCGCTCTGGCCTGCTGGAATACTATTGATTCACCCGGATCACCCCGCATTCATGGCAATGCTTCCCTGCGGACCAGCCATGAGCGGCACGGGTGTTCTGAAACAGATCCTCCGCCTTGCGTGCACGGGGCGGCGGCGAAAAAGGTCGTCCTGGCCACCGGGGAATGGCCGCCGTACAGCTCCGAGCATTAGGATCAAGACCAACGGCGTGTAGGAGAGGATCTGCAACCGGTGCTGGATCATCATGTTCCGATCGCAGACACCGCTGTACCTCGCAGGCAAGGAGATCTCCGCTGGTTCCCGGTAATCCCGCGGAACGGGTCATCGGTTGAACCGGCATGAGCATACCCGCAATGACCGACCCGGGGTTAAGAATGTTCCCCTGATTTCCGATGCATCAGTGAGTGAATAGATTATACTCCACCATACCAGGGGGGCTTTCATGAAAAGAATGGTTCTCGTGGCGCTTCTGTGCTGTATCGTCCATCCGGCCCATGCCCAGCAGCCAGACAAACTGCACATCGAGGCCCTGCAGGTCTCCGACATCGAGGTGTATACCCGCTCCTATGCCGGATTCCTGGAGGAGCTCGCCAGGTCGGGCATCGTGGAGGGCAGAAACCTCGTCGTTCATCGGCACATCATCGACGCCAAGGCCGATCCCAACCTGTGGCAGAAGGTGAACATCCTCATCAGGATCAAGGGCAAGGCCTCGGAGATCGTGGATGCGAAGCCCGACCTGGTGCTTACCATCGGCACGCCGGCCACGAAGTATTCCATGGACAAGTTCGTTGCCGCGGGCATCCCCGTGGTCTTCACCGCCGTGGCCAACCCTCTGGTCCTGGGGTGTCCGTCCCTGGAGCGGCCCCTGCCCGGCACCACCGGCGCCACCCTCTACCTGGACCCGCTGGCGCTGCTCAAGCTCTCCCAGATGGCGCTGCCCACCATGAAGTCCATGGGCATGATCTACAGCGACGACGACAACGCCGTGGCATTCGTGGAGGAGGCCAGGAAGAAGGCCGAAACCCTGGGGATCACCGTCGTGCCGAAACAGGTGAAGAAGTCCGACCCCATCAGGCCCGCAGCGGCCGAACTCGTCAAACACGGCGTGGACTGCTTCGGCGTGCCTCTGGACGCATACTACGGGCTCAGGGACACCCAGCCGGGCCGCGACATCCTGGCCTTTGCCCGGGAATCCAACAGGCCCCTGTTCGCCTACGCGAACTTCCCCCTGCCCGGTGCCACACTCTACATCGGGCCCGACTTCTCCACGGTGGGGGCGCTGTCTGGCAAGCAGGCCGCCCGCATCATCCTGAACAAGGTGAAGCCCGGCACCTTGCCCATCCTCAGGCAGCAGGAGCTCACGGTGCTCTTCGACCCCCAGGCGGTGCAGCGGCACGGCCTGAAGTTCAGCCCTGCCCTGCAGCAGCTGGCCAAGCCCGCCAAGTACGAGAAATAGGGGGTTCGGGCAGACCCGTCCTCAGGGTGCGAGCATGACCGCGCCGAGGTGCCTGTCCAGAGCATCGACGGGTGCTTCCGGGCGGTCGTAATACCGTACCAGGGGCTTGTACCCCAGCAGGGTCTCCAGCCGCATGCCGTGGAGGTCCTCCTCCCCGGGATCTGCGTCGGCCGGCAGTGATGCCCAAAGGGTCCTCGAGCGGTCGCCGTCCAGGGGGAGCATGGTGTAGATCATCAGCCCCTGCGCGGTCGTGGACTCGACGAAGAGCTGGCAGGACCGCTCCGGGGTGAAGGACGACATGTACTCGCGGTCCATGGAGTGCCCCGTCCGGCCGCTCACGGACCTGATCCATCGGGCGGTTTCGCCCGGCCGGAACATGCCCTCCGGCACCACCCAGCTCAGCAGGCTGTACGGGTTCGCAGCCAGGAGACCCCGAATACGGCTGGCCAGGTCGTCATCCTGCATCCACACCTCGTGGCGGACCTCGAGGCACAGGGCCTGCCCGAGGGCGTGCGGATCCACGGTCCGGCACCCGCCAGCACCGCCGAGCACGATACGGCTGATGAACCACGGCCTTTCCCGCCCCTGGTGAGCCCTCATCCGCGGCAGTTCCACCGGGAAGAGGTCGGTTCCCGATGCCTCTCCGGCATGGGCGAAGGCCTCGCAGATGTCGTCCCGGTCCATGGTGGAACTCTTCGTGATGAGGTACGGAGGCACCGGGAGGTGCTCGATGCCGAACCGCCGGGCCTGTGCCCTGAGCACCGTGCCCGGCAGGACGCTCAGGGGGTACACGCCCAGCTCGTCGCAGAGGTCCCGATCCAGCACGAAGTCGATGGCCCGCTTCACATCGGCAAGCCGGTCCCCGGGAAGCCCCACCATGACGTCGATCATGACCTTCACCCCGGCGTCCCTGAGCAGCCTGACCCCGCTCATGAACCGCTTTTCGTCGAAGCGCCGGCGAACTGTCCTCAATGCTACGGGATTGACGCTCTGCAGGCCGACCTCCACGTGGCACAGCCCGGCTTGAACCATGGAGCGGACAAGCGTGGGCGTGAGGTCCTCCGCGTTGAGCTCGCAGCTGAACCCCAGGGTTTCTGCGCGTTCGGCGGCCACGGCGGCCAGGAGCCCCTCCAGGTCGGGCCTTTGGGCGAAGCACGGGTCGATGAGCGTGATCTCCCCCACGTTCTCCCCGCGAGCCCGGGCGACCTCGCGGCGGATCCTCTCCACGGGGAAGGCCCGTACCTTTGGCGCGCTCTTGTGGTAGTAGCAGTAGGTACAGCGCATGGGGCAGCCCCGCATGGTCTCCAGGAGCATGGTGCCGTGCAGCGACGGACCGATCAGCCCGTCCAGGTACGGAGACGGTATGTCGTCGAGGCGCTCCCGGTGCCCCCGGGGCCGGAAGGCCCCGGTCGCCTCGCCGTGGCGTGCCATGATACCGGGTATCCCGGCAAGCCCGTCACCGCCGTGCGCCACACAGCTCACCAGGTCGAAGAAGGTCTCCTCCCCCTCCCCGCACACGCCGCAGTGGAAGGACCCGTGTCCCAGGAGAAAGGCATTGTCCGGCGTGACCTCGGGCCCCCCGAGCACGATCGTGCACCGATCCAGGCGCTGTCTGATCCGTCCGCACAGGTACAGGGTACGCTCCACGTTCCAGAGGTAGCAGCTGAAACCCACCATGTCGGGCTCGGTATCAACGACCCAGCGCAGCAGGGCCGCGTCGCCGCCAAGGTTCACGACGTGCCCCGGACAGATGCACACCTCCACCTCTTCGCCCTTCGCGGCGAGATACGCGGCGAGGTACCCCGCCGCCAGGGGGATGTTCTCCCGGGAATAGACATAGTCGTGGGACTGCAAGGGCAGCTGGAGGAGCGCGATTTTCACCCGTCAGACCCCTTCCATTGGGCGGCCGGCCTCTAGGAGATGTCCAGGTCGGGGTAGAGGCGCTTCAGGCACTCCGGGCAGATGCTGTGGCTGAATTCGGCCTCGGAGTGGTCCTGGATGTAGCGCTCGATCTGGTTCCAGTACCCCCTGTCGTCGCGGATCTTCTTGCAGGACGAACAGATGGGCAGCAGCCCGCTCAGGGTCTTGAGCTGGGACAGTGCATCCTCCAGCTTGAGCTTCTCGCCGTTCAGGGCCTTCTCCACCTCCTCCCGCTGGATGAGTTCCTGCTTCAGGCGCTCGTTGGCGTTCTGCAGGTCCCGGGTGCGGGCGTTCACGAGCTCCTCCAGGTGGGTCCTGTGCGCGGCGAGCTCCTCGTTCATGACCCTGAGGTCAAAGGTGGTGGAACGGAAATAGCGCCAGGCGACCAAGGTGGGGGGCAGCGAGCAGAGGAGGAAAAAGGCCGCGGTGAGGATGGACTCCAGGAGGTTTCTCCTCTGCATTGCCTGGAAGTGGGTGATCTCGAAATCCGCGCAGGAAAGGTACGGCCTGCCGCCCGGGGAACGCTCGCGCACGGCCACGGAGCGGAAGTGGCCCCACTGGTCCGTGTAGTCGACATAGACCGTGCGCCCGGTCCGGTAGGCCTCCACGAACTCCGGCGGTATGTCTTCGTAGGGCAGGAAGTACCAGGACCTGCGCTGCCTGGCCTCCTCCTCGGACACGGTGGGGGCCGAGAAGTAGAATCTGCCGTCCTTTTCCACCAGGGTGTAGATCCACTTGAACTCGGTCTGAAGGGCGAAGTCGGAGAGCGCCCTGCGGTTTTTGATCTCCTCGTCGAAGCCGATGGCCTTCTCGTCCACTGCCCGGTCGTGAAAATCCGGTGCGAGCATGTACTTCAGGCTCCTGGCCACCACGAGCATGCGCTTGTCAATCTCGTGGCGCATGGTGTTCATGCGCTCGTGGTTCGACCACCAGGCATAGGCGATGACGCCTGCCATGAATACGCTCAGGCTCAGCATCCCGTAGATGACATACTTGAGGTGTTTCTTCTCAGGCATATGGCCACCGTGCTCCTCTCCCCCCAGGGGGTCATCGCAGCATCATCGATCATATGGTCCTGCAGTCCATTGTACCGGGAATCGCAGGGTATTTCCACCCCTGCCTACTGGTAGCTGTGCAGGCCGGGCAGGTAGTTCACCCCGAAGTAGGTGAACAGCACCGCGGCCAGGCCCACGACGAGGATGACCATGAACCGGGTGCTCATGGCGTTGTCGCGGATGCGCACGTGGATGGCCAGGGTGTAGATGAACCAGGTGATGAGCGCCCAGGTCTCCTTGGGGTCCCACCCCCAGTACCGGCCCCAGGCCACGTGGGCCCAGACCGAGCCCGTGACGATGCCCAGGGTGAAGAGGATGAACCCGGACTTGAGGCAGTCCTCCAGCATCCCCTCCATCGCTGTGCCGCCTTCTAAGGTGCCGCGCTTCATGCGGGTCATGATCCCGAAG
The DNA here is from genome assembly GCA_964572405.1 of uncultured Bacteriovoracaceae bacterium. Classification (GTDB taxonomy): domain Bacteria; phylum Desulfobacterota; class Desulfomonilia; order UBA1062; family UBA1062; genus MWEI01. Next base: position 1,137 of record CAZNGL010000157.1, on the reverse strand, counting down.
ACCGACGCCAGGACGAAGGCGGCGTACCCCAGGAAGCACGTGATCACGTGCACGATGAGCCAGTTGCTCTTCAGCGCCGGGATGAGGGGCTTGATCTGGGAGTCCACCGACGGCGAGAACGAGGCATAGGCCATGAGGAGGAAGGCCACGGGCATGACGAACACGCCGATGATGCCCTTTGCCTGCCTCCACGCGAAGACCAGGTAGAGGAGCACCACGGCCCAGGAGAAGAAGACCAGCGACTCGTAGAAGTTCGACAGCGGGGCATGGCCCATGCCCGCCTGGTACGACTCCACCCAGCGCAGGGCCATGCCGGCGGCGTGGAGCACGAACCCGCCCAGGGCGGTGAACCGCCCCGCCTTCTCCCAGTCACCCTTCGCCGCCGTCTCGGACACGAGGAACAGCACGAAGGAGAACAGGTAGACAAAGGTGACCACGGCAAGGATGGTGGTGTTCACGCCCTCCCCCCTCCCGCCAGGTGCGCGATTTTCTCCAGAAGGCCTCCGTCCGCCTGCACCGCCCTGTTGTTCCTCCGCTGCGCCAGCCTCACCGTGAGGATGCCCCGGTTCTCCTCCACCACGACCCAGACCCGCTCGTGGGCCATGAGGAAGATCATGCAGATCCCCACGACAAAGAGCACCGACCCCGCGGCCACCAGGGGCACCCCGGGGTCGCGGTTCACCCCCAGGATGGTGGCGGGCCTCACGCTGATATCCTCGAGGGCGAAGGTGTAGGGCCTGACCAGCGAGGGGTTGAACTGGGGCACCTCCTCGGTGATGTCCGGGTGCTTCCGGGAGATCTCCCTTATGTCCCTGAAGAGCCAGAGCATCTGGCTGCCCTCCGGACTCTCCACGACGAGCT
>CAZNGL010000157.1:0-266 GCA_964572405.1 uncultured Bacteriovoracaceae bacterium | reverse complement strand
GACAGCGGTGCGTGGCCCATGCCCGCACGGTGGGACTCCACCCAGCGCAGGGCCATGCCGGCGGCGTGGAGCACGAACCCGCCAAGGGCGACGAACCGTCCCGCCTTCTCGCAGCCCCCCTTGGCCGCCGTCTCGGACATAAGGAACAGCACAAAGGAAAACAGATAGACAAAGGTGACCACGGCAAGGATGGTGGTGTTCACGCCCCGCCCCCCGCCAGATGCACGATTTTCTCCACAAGGCCCCCGTCCGCCTGCACCGCTTTG
>CAZNGL010000156.1:0-6296 GCA_964572405.1 uncultured Bacteriovoracaceae bacterium | reverse complement strand
GCCGCAGGTGTTCCAGCTGAATCCCATGACCGCTTCCGTGTAGCCGATCTCCTTGACGGTCTGCCGGGCAATGCGCTGCACGTCGAACTGGTGGGTGGTGGTGATCTCGCCGGACACGATGACCAGGCCGGTGGTTACCAGGGTCTCGCAGGCCACGTGGGCGTTCTTGTCATTGGCAATGATCTCATCCAGGATGGCATCCGATATGTTGTCCGCAACCTTGTCCGGGTGCCCTTCCGTGACGGATTCGGATGAGAAGATGAAATTCCTGTCAGCCATGTAGATGATCCTCCTGTTTCGAGAGTATGCTCGGCATCATGAAAGACGCCATACCAAAACCGGCACTGGTGCCGGTAGTTTTCTTTGCGCAGAGCAGTGGCGTTTTGCAAGCATAAAATGCATGCCGCTTCAGCCGCTTCTCCAGACGGCCGGAAACTCCCATGCTAACCCTTCCTCCTGAGCCCCAGAAAATCGGCGATCTCCCGGGGGTCTCCCGAGAGCGTCACGGGCCTGTTCTTCAGCTCTTCCCGTGTGGTGATGCCGTATTCCGGCGCAAAGGAGTCGTCGAAATACCGCTCCTGGAATGATGAGAACTTGAGGTGGTGGGAGGTGGAGTCCACCACGCAGTTTCTCCCACGGGGTATCAGACCGTTCTTCAGCGCCTTCTTCAGCCCGGCAGCGGACTCGCCGCCCTGGGTGCACACCACGTGACCGTGACGGTTGGCGGTGAGCATGCCTTCCATGATCTCGGTTTCGCTCACCGAGATCACGAAGAACCGGTCGCTGAAGTGGTTCTGGACCAGCTGCCGCACCTTGGGGAACGACACCGGGTCACCGATCATGGCGGCCTGTGCCACCGAGGGGGTCACCTTCATGGGGCTGAACGTGCCGGTGGCGCGCCAGCGCGAGACCGGGTCGGCGTGCTCGCTCTGGACGCCCAGGATCACGGGCAGCTCCGAAATGATGCCGAGCTCGAACAGGTCCACGAACCCGTCCATCACGGCCGTGATGTTGCCCGCATTCCCGATGGGCACCACCACGGTGAGGCCACCGGTGTCCCAGCCGAGCTGCTGGGCGATCTCGTAGGCATAGGATTTCTGCCCCAGGATGCGCACCGGGTTCTTGGAGTTCAGGAGGAACACGTGGTAGTCCTGGGCCAGCTGCTCCACCACGCGCATGCAGTCGTCGAACACGCCGGGCATCTCGATGACCGTCGCCCCGGAGCCGAGCGGCTGGGAAAGCTGCTGGGGCGTGACCTTGCCCTGGGGCAGCAGCACCACGGCCTTCACCCTGTCCTTGGGCAGGTAGCTCAGGTACAGCGCCGCCGCGGCCGAGGTGTCGCCCGTGGAGGCACAGATGCCGAGAACACCCTTGAGGTCCTTCACCCGGATGGCGTGGTTCAGGAAGGAGATGGCAGAGGCCATGCCTCTGTCCTTGAAGCTGGCAGACGGGTTGAACCCGTCGTTCTTCACGAAGAAGGGGGTCCCCACCCATGCGCTCAGTTCCGGGTTTGCCCGGACGATGGGGGTGCTGCCCTCGCCCAGGTAGATGATGTCCGAAACGGGGATGATGGGCAGGATCAGCTCGTGGAAGCGGAACACGCCCTGGATCTCCAGGATGTTGCTGTTCCTCCGGCCGTCGAAGATGTCCCGCCAGGTCTGGGCAGGGACCTTCTTCAGCTCTTCAAAGGCAGTGTTCTCGATCCTGAGGAGGCTGTGGCAGGAAGGACAGGTGTAGATGAAGTCGAAGATGTCGTAGCGCTGTCCGCACCCGATGCACGAGTATGTGAGGTTTCCCCTGACTTCGGGCATGTAAGGATCCGTCCTGTCTGACATCGTTGCCTCGCTGCTGTGATTATTCAGGTGCGGGCGCCTGTTCCCGCGGGCCATGCCGAAAGGTCCCGTCCTCTGATCCCGCATGCCCCACGGACCATCCTTCCAGCGTGCGATCCTGAAGGAATTGCCGGGAGCCCACCGTTCAACGGTGCGGCCAAGGCCCATTAAAGGCTCCAAACTCTATAACACGCCCTTGACTTTTTCAATACTTTTTTGGCATGTTAGCGGCTTATTTCTGGAGGCGAGGGGGATGCATGGAGACCATCACCAATATCGACGTGGCTCGGGGCAGAAAGATCAACAGCGGCAAGGTCAGGGAGATCTTCGAGGCGGGTCCGGACGAGCTCGTCATCGTCACCACCGACCGGCTCAGCGCCTTTGATGTGGTGCTCCCCGACCCCATCCCTGCCAAAGGGCATGTGCTGAACCAGCTCTCGCTCTTCTGGTTCGCCATGGGCACTGCCATCGTGGAGAATCACATCATCAGCGCGGACGTGAACGACTACCCGGCCCCCTTCAAAGGTGACGAACGCCTGGCTGGCAGGTCCATGCTGGTGAAAAGGACCAGGCCCCTGCCTGTGGAGTGCATTGTCCGGGGCTATCTCTCGGGCTCGGGGTGGAGGGAATACCAGGAGCTGGGCTCGGTTTCCGGGGTGAAGCTCCCGGCGGGACTGAGGGAGTCGGACCGGCTCCCCGAGCCCATATTCACGCCATCCACCAAGGCCGAGATCGGGCAGCACGACCTGAACATCGACATCGAAACCGCAGGCCAGATGGCCGGACACGATGTGATCAGGCAGGTGCGGGACATCTCCCTGCAGGTCTACTCCATGGCGGCGGCCCATGCCCTGGCCAAGGGCATCATCATCGCCGACACCAAATTCGAGTTCGGCCTTCTGGGCGATGAGCTCATCTGGATCGACGAGGCCCTGACCCCGGACTCCTCCCGGTTCTGGCCACTGGAAGGCTACTGCCCGGGGGGCGCGCAGCCGAGCTTTGACAAGCAGTTCGTCCGCGACTACCTGGAGACCCTGGACTGGAACAAGACCGCGCCCGGGCCGAGACTGCCGGAGGACATCATCCAAAAGACCGCGGAAAAGTATGTGGCTGCCTACGAACTGCTCACCGGGAAGGCCTTTGCCTGGAGATAGACCCCTGTGTTCGCATGACGGTTCGAGAGAGCCGCCGGTGAAGTCGTACCGGATCGACGCCGGGAGTTCAGGCTACAGCCGGTACAGGTCCTTGTCCCAGAGCTTGACCCAGTTACGCTTGAGCACGTCGATGGCAACCTTGGGGTTGTCCACCTCCATGATCATGATGGGGTTGGTGGCCCTGCCGATGTAGGGGTACATGGAGATGGCGTTGATCTTCGCGTCGCGCAGCGGCTTCAGCACGGCGTTCATGCCGCCCGGGTGATCGGGCATCTCCACTGCCAGCACATCGGTCTCCTGATACTCGATATTCTCCGCGGCGAATGCGTTCCTGGCCTTTTTCGGGTCGTCCACCACGATGCAGATGGAGGAGACCTCCTGGGATTCCAGGCCCACCGAGATGGCCCGGATGTTCACGCCGTGCTTGGCCAGGACGTCAGACAGGTATGAGAGTTTGCCGGAAACGTTCGCTGACTGGAGCCGAAACTGTTTGACAGACATGGCCTACTTCTCCTTTGGGAAAAATTCGTAGCCGACTCTGAGGGCCTCGATATTCTTGTCCTTGAACTTCGCCTTGCCCTTGCCCAGGATGATGTCCATATTGTCCACCATGCTGGAGAACCTCACCTGGCGGGTCCTGTTCACGTAGGCGCCCAGCATGACCATGTTGGCATACTGCTCGCCCACGGTGGACCGGGCAAGCTCGGTCACCGGGATCTCCACGAGCTCGATGTCGCCCCTGCCGGGACGGTCCGTGACGATGCTCGTGTTGACGAATATCTCGCCGCCGGAAGCGGCCATGTTCTGGAGCCGCAGCAGCGACTCGTTGTCCATGATCACCAGGTAGTCGGGCGAGGACGCCACGGGCGATGCGATCTCCTCGTCGGAGATGGCCACCGTGCACGAGGTGACGCCGCCGCGCATTTCGGCGCCGTAGGACGGCAGATAGGTCACCTGGTGGCCCTCAAGCATGGCCGTCCAGGCGAGGCACAGCCCGGAAAACAGGACACCCTGTCCGCCGATGCCGCTCATGATGGTCTTCTGGAGCATGTCAGTCTTCCTTCTTCTTCGCGGTGATATCCTTGAACACCGCCAGAGGGTATTCCTTCTCCATGCGCTCCTGGAGGTACGTGAAGGCCTCCACCGGGGTCATCTTCCAGTTGGTGGGGCACGGAGACAGGACCTCCACCAGGGTGTAGCCGAGACCCTCGAGCTGGATCTCGAAGGCCTTCTTCAGGGCCTTCTTGGTGGCCAGGACCTTGGCCGGCGTGCCCACCGAGGTGCGCGCCACATAGGCGGCGCCGTCGAGCTGGGCGATGAGGTCCGTGATTTTCAAGGGATACCCCTCCACCTTGGACCTCCTGCCGAAGGGCGAGGTGGTGGTCTTCTGGCCGAGCATGGTGGTGGGGGCCATCTGGCCTCCGGTCATGCCGTACACCGCGTTGTTCACGAAGATGGAGGTGATGAGCTCTCCCCGGTTGGCCGCGTGGATGGTCTCGGCCGTGCCGATGGCCGCCATGTCGCCGTCGCCCTGGTAGGTGAACACGAAGCGATCGGGCAGGGCCCGTTTGAAGCCGGTGGCGATGGCGCAGCCCCTGCCGTGAGCGGACTCGCACACGTCGATGTCGAAGTAGTTGTACGCAAGCACCGCGCAACCGGCGGGCGGGATGCAGATGGCCTTGCCCTGGATGCCCATCTCGTCGATGAGCTCCGCAACGAGGCGGTGGATAATGGAGTGGCCGCATCCCGGGCAGTAGTGGAAGGGGGCGGGTTTCAGGCACCTGGGCCTACTGAACACCTTCTTCATGAGAGCTCCTTCTGCAGCCAGTGCCGCTCGATGATGCGGGCGATCTCCTGGGGGGCCGCCACCACGCCGCCTGGCCTGCCGTAGAACTCGCAGTCGATCCTGCCGTTCGTGGCGAGCCGCACGTCGTCGATCATCTGGCCGGTGCTCATCTCGAAGACCAGGACCGCCTTCGCCTTCTTGGTGATGTTCATAATGGCCTCGTCCGGGAAGGGCCACAGGGTGATGGGCCGGATGAGGCCCACGGGCAGGCCGTTGCTCCTGACTCGCTTCACCGCGCCCTTGGCGATGCGGGCCGCAGTGCCGTATGCCACCACTATCATCTTGGCGTCGGAGGTCATGAACTCCTCATGCATGGGGAGCTCTTTTCTCATGAGGTCGTACTTGCGCTTGAGCTTCCAGTTGTGCTCCTCCATGAGGCGCACGTCCAGGATGAGCGACTTGACGATGCGCGACTGCCTCCCCTCGCACCCGTCCAGGATGTAGTCCTTGGGCGGGAGTTCGACGTCGGGTCTTTTATGTTTGACGATGGGCTCCACGATCTGGCCCATCATGCCGTCTCCCAGGATCATCACCGGGGTGCGGTACATGTCCGCGATGTCGAAGGTCTTCATGGTGATGTCGTAGAGCTCCTGCACCCCTGCAGGGGCATAGACCGGCATGCGGTAGTCGCCGTGGCCGCCGCCGCGGGTGGCCTGGTAGTAGTCGCCCTGGCTCGGGGCGATGTTGCCCAGGCCCGGGCCGCCCCGGTTGATGTTCACGATGACCGCCGGCAGCTCCAGCGACGCGAGGAAGGAGAGCCCCTCCTGCTTGAGACTGATGCCGGGAGAAGACGAACTCGTCATGGCACGCACGCCCGCCGCTGCGGCGCCCAGCACCATGTTGATGGACGCGATCTCGCTCTCGCCCTGCAGGAACACACCGCCCACCTCGTCCATGCGCTTGGACATGTACTCGGGGAGTTCGTTCTGCGGGGTGATGGGGTAGCCGAAATAGCACCTGCACCCCGCCTGGACGGCGGCCTCACCGATGGCGTCGGTGCCTTTCATCATGGTTCTTTCGAGCTCAGCCACGGTACACCTCGATGGCCACCTCTGGGCACATGGTCGCGCAGAGCGCGCACCCCCTGCAGGATTCGAGCACGAACTCCGCAGGGTGATAGCCGCGGTGGTTGAAGGTTCCTGCTATGCGGATTGCCTTTTCAGGACAGACGGTGATGCACAGCTCGCAACTCTTACACAGACCTTGATCGATGGTTATCTTTCCTTTTGCTGCCATAGCCTCTCAAATACTCTTCTTTTTTATGGGGTCGTGATTATGTAGCACCAAAACGATCCGGTGTACAGGGTGTTTTTATCGCACCCTGGAATTCCCGGACATGCCCGGGGGGCGGCGCGCGGATCGTTTCATGGCGGGTACCACCCACGAACCAGACGGATGAACCGTTCTATATAACCATCATGCCCGGGGTCGGTCACAACGAAGTATGAAAATAGAGTAGCAGAG
>CAZNGL010000155.1:0-6300 GCA_964572405.1 uncultured Bacteriovoracaceae bacterium | reverse complement strand
AGCGAGGAACGGTTCCGCGACATGGCCAGGCTGCTGCCCGAGACGGTCTTCGAGGCTGACATCGACGGGAGGTTCACCTTTGTGAACGACATCTCCCTGGAGCGCTTCGGCTATACCCGGGATGAGATGGAGAGAGGGCTGACCGTTCTGGATGTCATGGCCAGTCAGGATCATGAACGGATACTCGACAACTACCGGAGGGTGATCTCCGGCGAACGGCTGGGGTTGAGCGAGTACACGGCCCTGAAGAAGGACGGGACGACATTCCCGGCCCTGGTCCACACGACGCCCATTTACCGGGACGGCAAACCCGCCGGACTCCGGGGCTTCCTCGTGGACATGTCCGAGAAGAAGGCGATGGAGGACCAGCTCCTGCGCGCCCAGAAGATGGAGGCCATCGGCACCCTGGCGGGGGGCATCGCCCATGACTTCAACAACCTGCTCATGGGCATTCTGGGCAATGTGTCCCTCATGCTCATGCACTTTGACGAGAGCCATCCCTTCCACGACAGGCTCAAGAGCATGGAGGAGTATGTCCAGCGGGGTTCCGACCTCACCAAGCAGCTCCTGGGCTTTGCCAGAGGTGGCAAGTATGAGGTCAGGGCCACCGACCTGGGCGCCTTCGTGCGCCGGAGCGCTGAGATGTTCGGCAGGACCAAGAAGGAGATCCGCATCCACCACAAGGCGTCGGAAGGGCTCTGGACCGTGGAGATCGACCGCGGACAGATGGATCAGGTGCTGCTCAACCTGTTCGTGAACGCCTGGCAGGCCATGCCCGGCGGGGGCGACCTGTACCTCTCTGTGGAGAACACGGAACTCGCCGAGGAGGACCTGGTCCCATACCACCTGAAGAAGGGCAGATTCGTCAAGATGACGGTCACGGACACGGGTATGGGCATGGACAAGGCCACCAGGGAGCGGATCTTCGAACCCTTCTTCTCCACCAAGGAGCGCGGACGCGGCACCGGCCTCGGCCTTGCATCGGTGTACGGGATCGTGAAGAACCACGGCGGCTTCATCACGGTGGAGAGCGAGATCGACATCGGCACATCCTTCACCATCTTCCTGCCCGCATCGGACAAGCAGGTGGAGGAAGAGGACCGGAGGGACAGCCGTATCCACAAAGGCAGGGAGACCGTGCTCCTCATCGACGACGAGGAGATGATCCTCGAGGTCGGGACCAGGATGCTCGAAGGGCTTGGCTACCAGGTGCTCACCGCTGCCGGCGGCAGGCAGGGCCTCATGGTGTATGAGCAGAACAGGGATTCCATCGACATGGTCATCCTCGACGTGATCATGCCCGATCTCGGCGGCAAGGAGACCTTCGATGCCATGCGGCGGCAGAACCCGTCCGTGAAGGTGCTGCTTTCGAGCGGTTACAGCCTCGACGGCCAGGCCAAGGAGATACTCGAGAGCGGGTGCAAGGGATTCATCCAGAAGCCCTTCAGCATGGCCGACCTCTCCCGGAAGATGCGGGAGATCCTGGAAGGGAAGTGACCCGTTAGAATTGAACCCTGACTGGCCTGTTCGCGTTGAGCGTATTCCCGGTGCCCAGCTGGCCGATGTAGTTGTCGCCCCAGGTATACACGGATCCGTCCATCTTGAGGCCGATGACGTGACGATCATATGTGCTGACCGCGGTCCAATCGTTGTCCGATCCTACCTGGACAGGTGATGCCTGTGCCAGGTTTAGCCCTGTTCCAAGCTGACCGTAGTAGTTGTCTCCCCATGCCCAGAGAGTACCGTCTGCCTTCAGCCCCAGGCTGAATTCCCGGCCTGCGCACACGGAGATCCACCCAGGGGTCGTGTTGACCATTGCCGGGTAGTCGGAAGAGGGGATGCTGCCGATGCCGAGCTGCCCGGATAGATTGTTCCCCCATGCCCAGAGGGTGGTATCTTTCTTCAATGCAATGGTATGTTCAGCGCCAGCGTCTACTGCAATCCAGTCATTGTCCCTGCCGACCTGCATCGGTACTTTCGAGCGCACTTCGGAGCCGGTGGCTGCAGGGCCGGTACCGAGCCAGCCATCGTAGTTATATCCCCATGCCCAGAGCGTTCCGTTTGACTTGATGGCAGCGCTGTGGCTTATCCCGGCGCTGATTATTCTCCAATCCGAGTTTCGGCCGATCCGAACCGGGAACCTTTTCCCAATGACTGTACCATCGCCGAGCTGGCCGTCGGAGTTGTTGCCCCATGCCCACAGCGAGCCGTCTGATTTCAGTGCCAGGGAGAAGTTGCCGCCCGCACTGATGGCGGACCAGTCTGTTTCCTCATTGACCTGGCAGGGGGTGTTCTGGTTTCCGATGGTGTCGATGCCCAACTCGCCCCATCCGTTGACACCCCATGCCCACAAGGTGTGGTCAGCCTTCAGGGCTAAAGAGAAAGAATTCCCTGCACTTACTGCAATCCAGTCGGTGTCGGATCCCACCTGGACAGGGGTGTCTGAGCTGGTCCATGTGCCATTCCCGAGCTGGCCCGAGAGGTTATTGCCCCAGGCCCAAAGGGTGCCGTCGGATTTAACAGCCAGTGTATGGGACCAACCAGCACTCACGAGATACCAATCTTCGGTTTCAGCGGGGCGTACTCTAACCACCACGGAATCGCTGCCAGTCCCGTCGGCCGAGTCTCTGGCCAGGAGCGTGATGGTATAGGTGCCCTGGGTGGTGAAGGTGACAGCCCCGGGGGTCTGCTCGGCAGAGTTCTCCGCGCCACCATCGAAATCCCACTCATAGGTGTACGGCCCGTTCCCTTCAGCAGCTGTTCCGGAAAAGTTGATGGACTGTCCCTCGGTGATGGTTACATTTCCAGCAGGTGAAGTTATATTCACCAGGAGTGCTTCTTCCGGTACCGCACTGTCTCTGTCGTCATCGTCGCTGCATGAGCACAGCATCAGCAGGAACAGGACTATACAGAACGCCATGAAACGCGCTGCGGTATGGTATTTCTTCATCACCCCCCCTTGACCTCGGTGTGGTATCGCGTTCTTCAAATGTAATTATAGAAATTTATAAGCAAAAATTATGCAACATGCTGCGGCTAAATGTTTCAAAGGGTTACCGGGTTGAGGAAAAAGGTATTTCCCGACATATGTGAAAAAACTTTCCCAGGAAGGGAAGGTATTTTCTTAACAAATGATCAGAACAGTGGGGGTACATGAGCCCCCATGCCCACGCTCAGTCTTCCTTGTACATCTCCTCGATGACGTCTTTGTACTGCCTGGCGATGGCCGCCCGTTTCACCTTCATGGTGGGGGTCACCTCGCCGTCCTCGGTGTAGAGCTTCTTGTCCAGCAGCCTGAACTTGCGTATGTTCTCCACCCGGGCGATCTGCTTGTTCACCTTGGCGACCTCGTCCTCGATGAGCTTGATCACCTCCTCGGTGCGGGTGAGGCTTGCAAAGGTGGTATACTGCACCTTGTGGTCCTGGGCGTACTTCACCACGTTCTCCTCGTCGATGACGATGATTGCGCTGATGAACTTGCGACGGTCGCCGATGACCACGGCGTCGTTGATGTAGGGCGAGAACTTGAGCAGGTTCTCGATGTACTGGGGCGCCACGTTCTTGCCGCCCGCCGTGATGATGAGGTCCTTCTTGCGGTCCGTGATCTTGAGGTAGCCTTCGGAGTCGATCTCTCCCACGTCGCCGGTGTGGAACCAGCCGCCCTCCAGGGCCGCGGCCGTGGCCGCCTCGTCCTTGAAGTAGCCCTTGAACACCCCGCCGTGGCGGATGAGGATCTCGCCGTCATCCGCGATCATGACTTCGCTGCCCGGCAGGGCCCTGCCCACGGTGCCCAGCTTGAAGTGCTCCTCGTCGGAGATGTGGGTGATGCCCGTGGTCTCGGTGAGCCCGTAGCCCTCGCGGATGGGGATGCCGATGGACTGGAAGAACTTGAGGATCTCGTGGGAGATGGGGGCAGCACCCGAGAACCCCAGGCGGACCCGGTCGAAGCCGAGCCGCTCCTTGAGCTTCCAGAACACGCAGAAATAGGCGAGCCCGTAGGCGATGTTCAGGTAGAAGGGCACGGGCTTCCTGGCGAGCTTGTAGGTGTTGTAGGTCGAGCCGATCCTGTAGGCGATGTCGAACACGGTGCGTTTGAACCAGGTTGCGTCCGCCATCTTGAGCACGATGCCCGAGTGGTACTTCTCCCAGATCCGTGGCACGGCGTGGAACAGGGTGGGGGACACGTCGCGGAGGTCGTTCATCACCGTGTCCGTGTTCTCGGTGAAGTTCACGGTATGGCCCACACTCAGGTGCATCATGAGGTCGAAGATCTGCTCATACACGTGGTTCAAGGGCAAAAACGAGATGGTCTCGTCTTCCACGTGCATCCTGGTGATCTCCAGATTCGCCTTTGCGATCCACAGGTAGTTCTCGTGGGCGATCATGGCGCCCTTGGGCGGCCCGGTGGTGCCCGAGGTGTAGATGATGGATGCGATCTCGTCGGTCCTGCCGTCGTCGATGATCTTTTCGAAGAGGTTCGGGTTCTCCCGGTCGGTCTTGGCGCCGAGTTCCAGCAGGCTTTCGAAGCTCATGAGGAGCGGGTCGTCGAAGTGCTTGAGGCCCTCCATGTCCCACACCACGGCCTTGCGGAGCTTGGGCGTGTTGGGCCGGCACACCAGGGCCTTGTCGAACTGCTCCTCGTCCTCGCAGAAGAAGACCACGGACTCGGAGTGGCCCACCACGTACTCGCACTCGGCCGCCGGGTTGGTGGTGTACACCCCCACGAACGTGGCGCCCAGCGACATGACCCCCAGGGCAGAGAAGAGCCACTCGGGCTTGTTCTCGCCCACGATGGCCACGTGGTCGCCCCTTTTCACGCCCAGGGCATGAAGGCCCATGGCCACCTTTTTCACGTTCTCGTAGTACTGGCTCCAGCTTATGTCGTGCCAGATGCCGTAGTCCTTCATGCGCATGGCCACGCGGTCGGGCTGCTGCTTCACGAGCCTCCTCAGGGCCTGGGGCAGGGTTCGTATCTCGTCCATATGCACTCCTTGCTTGCTGTCCTATCTGAACCGCACCTTTCTCCGGTAGCGCTTGTATCCCTTCACGGACTGCTCCGTGGCGATGCCCAGGTAGAACTCCTTCACATCCTCGTCCTCCCGGAGCACCTCGGGCTTGTCCGCGCGAACGATGCGGCCGTTCTCCATGAGGAAGGCGAAGTTCGAGTATCTGAGCGCCATGTTCACGTTCTGCTCCACGAGCAGGATGGTGACGCCCTGCTTGTTGATGTTCTGGATGATGGTGAAGATCTCCTTGGTCAAGAGCGGGGATAGACCAAGCGAGGGCTCATCCAGCATGAGGAGCTTGGGCCTGCTCATGAGCGCCCGGGCGATGGCCAGCATCTGCTGCTCGCCGCCGCTGAGGTGCCCGGCCTCCTGGTCTTTCCGCTGGCCCAGGATGGGGAAGAGCCTGAGCATGGCCTCGATGTCCTCGCTCACGCCCTTGCGGTCGCTCCTCGTGTATGCGCCCATGAGGATGTTCTCCATCACCGTGAGCTCGGGGAAGACCTCGCGGCCCTCGGGCACGTAGCTGATGCCCAGGCGCACGATCTCCTCGGTGTCCAGCCGGTCGATGCGCTTGCCCATGAACTCTATTGAGCCCTTCTCGGGCTGATCGTCGTCCAGGAGGCGCATGATGGTCTTGAGCGTCGTGGACTTGCCCGCACCGTTCGACCCGAGCAGGGCCACGATGTCCCCCTGTTTGATCTCGAAGGAGATGCCGTGCAGGGCCCGGATCAGGTCGTACCAGGTCTCTATGTTCTTGATGGAGAGCATCACTCCTCCTCGCCGAGGTAGGCGGCTATGACGTCCGGGTGTTTCTGGACCTCGGACGGTACGTCCTCGATGATCTCGACGCCCTGGTTGATGGCCAGGATCCGGTCCGAGATCCCCATGACCATGTTCATGTCGTGCTCGATGAGCAGGATGGTCACCTGGTAGTCCTCCTGGATGTCCTTGATCCAGATTCTGAGGTCGTCCTTCTCCTCGGTGTTCATGCCCGCGGACGGCTCGTCCAGGAGCAGGACCTTGGGCTCCAGGGCCAGCGCCCTGCCCAGTTCCACGAGCTTGCGCTTGCCGTAGGGCAGGCTTGACACGAACTGGTCGCGTACGGACTGGAGCTCAAGGAAGTCCACGATGTGCTCCACGATCTCGCGGTTTTTCACCTCTTCCCTCGCCGTGCCCGACCACTTCCCCCACATGAAGGCCCCGCCAAGGATCCCGGTCCTCATGTGGATGTGCCTTCCCAGCATGAGGTTGTCCATGACCGTGGCGTTGCCGAAGAGCTGGATGTTCTGGAAGG
>CAZNGL010000154.1:0-6433 GCA_964572405.1 uncultured Bacteriovoracaceae bacterium | reverse complement strand
GCCACGTTCATCCCGAACTGCTCGCCCCGCTGCCAGCTCAGATCCACCTCTGCCCAGTCCACGGGCTTGCAGCGGAGCCCGTAGTTCACCTTCGAGGGCACCGGCTCGTCGAAGTGGATCTCCTTGCCCGACACGTCGTACAGGCTCATGTCCTCGTACCTGATGGGCGCGTACTCCACCATGAGGGCGAACCGCTCCGAGGGCGCGAACTGGATGCCCGCGAAGACCCGGGCGTCGTCCCACCACTTTTTCGGGTCCGTGAACAGCTCCATCTCCACCCCGTCGCCGGACGCCTCCAGGGGGTGAGCGCCGAACCTCCCGTTGCCCAGGCCCACGGTGAAGTCGAAGGGGAAGACCTGCTTGCTCGCCACGATGTACTGGGAGGCCAGCAGCCGCGTGCCCGAGGGGTCCATGATGCCCAGCGCGACTGCGGGCCGGTATTTACCCTCGGTGATGAACCGGTACTTGAGGTCCACGGACTTGTCCTTGTTGTTGCCGTAGCCCTCGAACCGGTCCACCTCCACCTCCTTGCTCGTGTCCAGGATCTCGGTGACCCGACCGTCGATCTCCAGGCCCGGGATCACGCAGAAGACCCCGTAGAAGGTCCGGGCCGGGTCCACCTGGCTGATGCCGATGCGCCAGCGGTTCTCCTCCATGACGCGCGCCGTGGGTATCTCCATGAGGCCGGTGCCCCCCCAGCTGGAGGCGAAGGTGAAGGGCCGGTCGGAGGCCAGCGGGCGAAGGGGGAGACACAGGACCAGGGTCGCCGCGCAGGCCGCGACCAGGGCGCCTTGGGTGAGGTTCCGGGGCACGCCTAGTCGTCGTCCAGCAGCTCCACCACCACCGCGGTGGTTACGGCCATCTGCATGAGGATCTGGGTGATGTCCTTGACCTCGCGCATCCATGCGATCCGGTCGAGCTTCTCGGGCACGATGATGGTGTCGCCGGGCTCGATGTCCGGGATGTCCTCGGAGAAGCCCGCCATCTCCCAGCGCGACCTAGGGTCGTTCCAGGTGAACAGGCCGCCTGAAAGCCTCCGTGCCGAGCCGTCCACCTTGAGGACGTACGTGCCGCCCGAGTCCGCATACCGGGTGTACCCGCCGGACATGGCGATGTAGTCCCGGTACGAGTACCGCTCCTGGTACACGTGGCTGCCCAGCGACATCACCGAGCCCATGACGTTCACCACGCTGCTCCGGGTGGGGATGAACAGACTGTCCCCGTCCTCGAGCTCGATGTCGTACTCGCTGCCCTTGAGCAGGCGCAGGTGGGCGAGCCGGATGGTCATGCGGCCCGTGGCCTTGAGGTCGCGCAGGGCCTGGATGAACCGCTGCTTGGCCTCCAGCTCGACCTTGCGGGCATTGATCTCCTCGGGCGAGGCCGCGGTGGACAGCTGCACCGAGCCCTCGGCCAGCAGCTCGCGCTGCATGCGGGAGATCATCTCCTCCATGCCCTTCTGCTGGAGCCTCCTCACCTGCTCCCGGGTGAAGACCGCGCCCCTCAGGTAGGCCCGGTCCGTGTAGCCGCCCGCGCGCTCGAGCAGCGAGGAGAGCCGCTCGCCCTTTACGATGGTGAAGGTGCCCGGGAAGCGCACCTCGCCCGCGATCTGCACGGTCCGGTACAGGTCCCACTCGGGCACGGAGCGCACGAAGAGGTAGTCGTTCTCCACCAGCAGGATGTTCTGGTCCTCCCGGCCGGAAAGGGCCTGCTCGAGGTCGACGTGGACCTTCTCGGTGCGGGGGCCGTCGGGCGTCACCGTGACCCGGGTGAGCTCGGCGTCCTTGACGAAGGCGTACGGCCGCAGGCCTCCGGCCATGGCGAGGAGGTCCGTCAGGCGCATGCCCGGGTTGAGGCCGAACTCGCCGGGCCGGTTCACCGCGCCGGTGATCCTCACCACCCTGCGGTCGGGCACCACCTGGAAGACCCGGAACAGGTCGCCGCTGCGGACGGCCAGGTCGCTGTCCATGACGCTCGCCAGGTCAGCGTCCAGGACCACGCGGCGGCCGCCGTCCTCGATGCGCTCCATCTGCACCCGGCCCGCAAAGGCCACCGCGCTCAGGCCGCCCGCCATGGCGATGAGCTCGGAGAGCGTCTTCTCGCCCCTGATCTCATAGATTGCAGGGGTGTTCACGCTGCCCGCGATGCCCACCAGGGGGCCTACCGGCGGGATGAAGATCACGTCCTCGGGCAGGAGGCGCAGGTCCCCGGTCTTGTCGCCCTTGAGCAGCAGGTCGTAGAGGTCGAAGTTCGCCACAGTGGCGCCGCCGCGCTGCAGGCGGATGTCGCGCATGGTACCGGTCTTGGCCGGACCGCCCGAGGCAAACAGGGCGCTGACCAGGGTGGACAGCGACGAGATGGTGTACGAGCCCGGCCGGTGGGCGTTGCCCACCACGTAGATGCGCATGGCCTTGAGCGGCCCCATGCTCACGTTCATCTCGAAGCCGGTGTAGTACTTCGCTATCTCGTTGTGGAGCGTCTGCCTGAGCTGCTCGAAGGTGAGCCCGGTGACCCCGATGGTGCCGACCCTGGGCAGGGTGATGGTGCCGCTGCGGTCCACCACGCTTGTCCACTGGCCCTCGATGCTCCCCCAGACGGACACGCGGATCTCGTCGCCCGGGCCGACCACGTAGTCGGGTCCCACGGGCACCTCCTCGACCGGCGCGAAGGTGGATGGAGGCCTGCTGAACAGGTCATAGCCGAACTGCCTGATATCGGTGGCCGCGGTCTCGCTGATGAACCGCTCGAACTCGGAGGTCTTCTCGGCAGAGGTCGGGCCCGGGGGTGCAGGGGCCTGTTCGGCCTTTTTCTCCTGGATCACGGTCTGCTGGATGAACGAGGGCTGCGGGGATTGCGCCGGCAGACCCAGGGCGGGTGGAGACCCGGGAATGGGGGTGACCTGGACCTGCTGGGCGGAAGTAGCGTTTGAGCAGAACAGAAGCAAGATAACAATCACAGCGATATTCACCAACCGCAGAAGTTCTCTTAGAGTCATGTGCATAAGTACCGCCTCATAACTATCTCGGGATTGAATGTATTCAAACGCTTATCAGCAGACGTTGATCAGATAAGTGCAAGTCCTGGAATGTTCTTGAAATGTTCATCCTTGGTGAACAACACAAGTCCGTTCTGAAACGCTGAAGCAGCGATCCAGATATCATTGGTAGGGACAGGTCTTCCCCTTTTCTTGAGATTATGAAAGATCTCGGCATAAAACTCGGATGTATCCTCGCTCACGGGATGAACAACAACCCTCGGACTGTCGAGAAATGCTCCGAGCTCCTCCCTGTTGCTCTGTTCCTTGCCCCCGCCTTTGAACCCGGCCAGAAGCTCTCCAATGCTTATAACGGATATCCCTATCTCGTCTGCTTTCCTGAGTATCTCCACAACACCCTTGTCCCCTCTGAGCGCATGGGAATATATGTTTGTATCAATCAGCAGACGCCTCATTTCCACAGCTCCGGGTCGATCTCTCTCTGGCTGTCAAGTATGCTCTGGATCTTATTGAATTCTGCATTAGTCCATCTTCCGAAAAGGTGATCCAGGTCGTGATGTATCTTGGTATGCCGCTTTTCCTTTTTCATTCCGGTATACTGTCTTATCATTTCAACGACGAGCTGGTTCACGCTCTTCTTCTCTTCCTCGGCAATCTGTTTAAGCCGTGAAGATATCTCTGTATCTATACCTCTGATGGTAATGGCTTTCATGACCACACCTCTTTTCCCTTGTGACATCATTATATGCCATCTTATTGCCACTATTATATGATTGCTCTCTCACTCAGTCAAGGTACCTGGTCTTCTTCCCAGAACAGGACCAGTCCATACATCACTTTTTCGTCCGCACCTCTTCCTTGATGCGCTGGATGTGCCCCCTGCCCAGGCCCTTGACCTCGCAGCCGAGCTCGAAGAAGCGCCGGATCTTTCCGTCGTCCAGGATGCCGAAGCAGTCCACCACGGCCGCGGGCCCGCCGATCATCTTCACCACCTTCTCCGGATCCAGGTTCAGGTAGTCCTTGTGCCGCACGGCCAGCACCACGGCGTCGGAACCCTTGAGTGTCTTTTTCAGGTCCTTGGCCACCCGGAGGTCCTTCAGCATGTCCTGGTTGCGGAAGAAGCGGGCCCAGCTCGCGCCCACGGCCGGGTAGGTGTCCTGGGCCTCGAACTCCCACCAGTGCTCCACGTAGGGGTCGTGCACCCGGATGACCGCCCCCATCTCGGCGAGCTTGCGCACGATGAGCTCTGAGCCGCTGTAGCGCGTGTCGCCCACGTCCTCCCGGTAGGAGGCGCCGAGCACGGTCACCGTGGAGGCGGCCACGATGCGTCCCATGTTCCGCAGCGCGTCGCGCACGTGCTGCACGGCGCGCAGCGCCCGGGTGTCGTTGATGTCGATGGCCGCCGGCGTGATGCGGAAGTTCTCGTCCGTAAAGCCCATGAGGTGGCGGTAGGCCCACACGCCCAGCCCCCCGTCCTTGGGCAGGCAGTAGCCGCCGATGCCGGGGCCGGGGAAGATCATGTTGGAGTGGGTGGGACGCACCCTGATGGCATTGATGACCTTGATGAGGTCCACCCCGTTCTTCTCGCAGAAGGTGCTCCACTCGTCGAGGAAGGCCAGGATGGTGGCCCGGTAGCTGTTCTCCACGATCTTGGCCGTCTCGCTCTCGATGGGCCGGTCCAGCACGGTGAGCGGGAACTTCTCCACGTGGAGCACCTCGGAGAGGAACCGCTCCACCCGGGTCCTGCTCTCGTCGTTGATGCCGCTGCACACCCGCCAGAAGTCACGGATGGACTTCACGTAGTCGCGCCCGGGCATGACGCGCTCGTAGCTGTGCGCGAGCAGCGGCTCGGAGTCGATACCCCGCTGGGCGAAGGCCCGCTTCATGATGGGGTACGCGACGTACTCCGTGGTACCGGGCGGCACGGTGGTCTCGATGAGCACCAGGCAGGAAGGCCGGATCTTCTCCGCGATGATGCGCATGGACTCCTCCAGGGCCGCGATCTCGGCCCTGCCCGTGGTGCAGTTGCCCAGCTCGGTTTTCAGAAAGTCGCACTGCACGTCCACCACCACCACGTCTGCGAGAGTGAGCGCGTCGTAGGTGTATGTTGCGACGAGGTTCTTCCGCTCGAGCACGCAGCGCCGGATCAGGGTGTCCACCTCGGGGTCCTCTGCCTTCACCGGGGACACCCCCGTGTTCAGCATGGGGATCTTCCAGTAGCTCCGGGGGCTGGGCCGCTGCATGCCGATGACGAACTTCCCCGGCTTTCCCGTCTCCCTGTCCGTGCTGTCGGCCACCACGGCGGCCATGACCGCGCCCACGAAACCCAGCCCCATGACCACCACGACCTCGTTGCCCTTCTTTTGTTGCCCGGCGGCGAGCTTCTTCAGGCGCCCGAACTCCTTGGCGTAGTCGCCCTTCTTCGGCAGCGGGTACCTCGTGCCGTCCGGGCTTATGGAATATTCCATGATGAAACCTCCTCGGGATGGAATGGTAGGAAAAAGGTCTGCCCCTCCCCCGGGGGGAGGGGCGTTCATTTTTTCAGCTACGCCCTGCGCCTCAGCCCCTGCTCGCAGCGCTCATAGGCCTTGCCGCAGTGGGAGCAGGCGAGCTCGCCGTCGAGGCGGTTGCCGCACTCGCACATCCAGCCGATCTGGCGGGCCGGGTTGCCCACCATGAGCGCGTGGTCGGGGGCGCCCCGGGTCACGGTGGACCCGGCGCCGATGAAGGCGTAGGAGCCGATGGTGTGGCCGCACACCACGGTGGCGTTCGCCCCGATGGTGGCCCCCTTCCTCACCAGCGTGGGCCGAACCTCGTCCATGCGGGAGATGTGGGCCCGCGGGTTGAAGACGTTCGTGAAGACCATGGAGGGACCGCAGAACACGTTGTCCTCCAGGTTCACGCCCTTGTAGATGGACACGTTGTTCTGGATCTTGCAGC
This sequence comes from uncultured Bacteriovoracaceae bacterium, assembly GCA_964572405.1. Taxonomy (GTDB): domain Bacteria; phylum Desulfobacterota; class Desulfomonilia; order UBA1062; family UBA1062; genus MWEI01. The sequence continues at coordinate 501 of CAZNGL010000154.1, read as the reverse complement.
CGTTGCCCACGCTCACGTCCGGTCCGATGACCACGTTCTGTCCGATGCTGCACCCCCGGCCGATGCGCGAGCCCGACAGGACGTGGCTGAAGTGCCAGATCCTCGTGCCCTCGCCGATGAGCACGTCGTCGTCCACGTAGCTCGACTCGTGCACCGTGTAGTTCCGGGGCCTGGCGTAGGCGTCTTTCAGGAAGATCTTCTTCCCGCCCGCGTTGAGCGAGTCCTGGCCGGCCTTCAGGATCTTGAGCACCTCGATGCCCTCGCGGGCGTCCGTGACCGGCGTCTTCCTCGTGGCCATGCACGCGAGGAAGTGGGAGCACTCGGCCTTCAGGGGCTCGCTCTGCTCCACCTCCACCTTCACCGCGGCCTTGGAGTCGGGCACCGGGATGCCGTCGTGCCACTGGATGTTGTGCGGGTAGAGGAGGAGCTTTTCACCCCACGGCGCCGTGTCCCGGAACACGGCCATGTTCTTCTCCGCCACCACCACGAGCGTCTGCTCCT
>CAZNGL010000153.1:0-6541 GCA_964572405.1 uncultured Bacteriovoracaceae bacterium | reverse complement strand
TCCTCCAGACCAAGTCGGGCAGGCATTTTTTCATCATCCCCTGGCGGGGGCACAGTCTCATCGGTACCACGGACTCCGTCTACAGGGGCCACCCGGACGATTTCTCGGTGACCGAATCCGACATCGCAGAGTTCCTGGACGAGATAAACCTCACCGTGCCCGCCGCCAGGCTGCAGCGGGGAGATGTCCAGTTCCAGTACGGCGGTCTGCGGCCCATTGTGGAGAAGGAGACCAGCGTGGAGGTGGAGGTGTACGACGCCTCCCGCAAGTACGAGCTCTATGACCACGAAACGGACGAGGGGGTCAGGGGCTTCGTCACGGCCATCGGGGGGAAGTACACCACCTCCCGGAACATGGCCCGGCAGCTCGTGGACCTCATCATGACAAAGCTCGGCAGGCCCGCGATACCCTGCCAGACGCACACGACCCCGCTGTACGGTGGCGAGATCGGGAGGTTCGCGAGCTTCGTGGAGCGGGCAAAGAGGAGTAAACCAGCAGGCCTTTCGGACGAGGCTGTGCTGAACCTGTGCCGCAACTACGGAAACAGGTACCCTGACGTGCTGGCTGCTGCGGAAAAGAAGAAGCACCTGGAGCGGGTATGCGAGAGGTTCCCGGACATCTGGGCCGAGGTCTTCCACGCGGTTCAGGGCGAGATGGCGGTGCGGCTTTCCGACGTGCTCTTCCGCAGGACCGGCCTGTGCACCCTGGGCAACCCCGGGGCCGATGTGATCGAAGAGGTGGCCGACGTCATGGCCAAGGAGCTCTCCTGGAAGAAGCGGCGCAGGAACGAGGAGATGGACAGGGTCATGAAGGCATTCGCCGTCAAGGGATGACGGCATACGGGGAAAAAGCTGAGGAAGGATATTGAAGAAGAGTGAACCGTTCCTGCTGATCCTCCTGGGCGCCGCGGCCCTGGTGCTCTCGGGCATCAACCCCTATGACCGCACCACCTGGATCCTCGAGGTGACTCCCGTGCTCATCGTGGTCCCCCTCCTGCTGGCAACCGGGAAGAGGTTCCCCCTCACCCCCCTTGTCTACCGGCTCATCTTCATCCATGCGCTCATCCTCATGCTGGGCGGTCACTACACCTATGCCCGGGTCCCCCTGGGGTTCTGGGTGCAGGACCTCTTCGACCTGGCCCGCAACCACTACGACCGGCTCGGCCATCTGGCGCAGGGCTTCATCCCTGCCATGGTCGTCCGCGAGATCCTGCTGCGGAAATCCCCGCTGGCCAGGGGGAGGTGGCTCTTCTTCCTGGTGGTCTGCGTCTGCCTCGCGGGGAGCGCCTTCTACGAGTTCATCGAGTGGTGGGCGGCGCTCCTCGGGGGAGAGGCGGCGGATGCCTTCCTGGGTACCCAGGGGGATGTGTGGGACACCCAGTGGGACATGTTCCTGGCCTTTCTCGGGTCCATGGCGAGCCAGCTGCTCCTGGCAGGGGTCCATGACCGGGAGATGGGGTGCATGGGGATGGCATCCGGAAAAGATTAGCCGGAATCCCTGCCTCCCGCAGGGATCAGGAAAGGGCGCATGAAGGGTCGGACGGTCCTGCTGATCAACCCCTGGATCCATGACTTTGCAGCCTATGACCTGTGGGCCAGACCGATGGGCCTGCTCATCCTCGGATCGGTGCTCCGCAGGAACGGGTGCCGGGTCGTGCTCATCGACTGCCTGGGGCCTCAGGGCCGTGCCGGGCGGAGGACCGGCGGGCATGGGAGGTTCCGGCGGAGCATCATCCCCAAGCCCGGGGTTCTGGCCCATGTGCCAAGACACTATGCGCGCTACGGGATGACACCCGAAGACTTTGTGGCGGCCCTGAAGGCGGCGCCCCGGCCGGACGCGGTGCTCGTGACCTCCATGATGACCTACTGGTACCCCGGGGTCTTCGAGGCCATCCACCTCGTGCGGGACCACCTGGCCGGGGTGCCCGTGGTCCTGGGCGGTGTGTATGCCACCCTGTGCGAGGAGCACGCCCGGCAGTTCTCCGGCGCGGACCATGTGCTCACCCATCAGGGGGAGCGGACCCTGCCGTTGCTGCTGGGAGGGCTCTGGGGGGAGGAACCAGCGTTCACGCCTTCACCTGACGACCTGGACGCCCTGCCGTACCCCTGCCTCGATCTCGCAAACGGCCTGGACGCAGTGGCGATCCTGGCGGGACGCGGGTGCCCCTATGGCTGCACCTACTGTGCGTCCCGATTCCTGTGCGGGGGGCAGCGCCTGCGGGACCCCCGGGCCGTGGTGGACGAGATCGGGTTCTGGCACCGCGCCCACGGCGTGCGGGACTTCGCCTTCTACGACGATGCCCTGCTCACGCCCCGGGATCACGCCCTGGCCCTGCTGGAGGAGATCATCAGGAAAGGACTCAACGTGCGCTTCCACTGCCCCAACGGGCTCCACGCCCGGGAGATCGACCACGACACGGCATGCCTCATGAGGCGGGCCGGGTTTGCCACCATCAGGCTGGGCCTCGAGACGGCTGACCCCGGCAGGCAGCGGGCAACCGGGGGCAAGGTGACCGGCGACGAGTTTGTCCGGGCCGTCGTGAGCCTCCGCCGGGCAGGCTATGACCCCGGCGGGATCGGGGCGTACATCCTCTGCGGCCTGCCCGGTCAGGATGCCCGGGAGGTGAGGGATGCCGTGCGGTTCGTGGAGGCGCAGGGAGCCAGGCCCAGGCTCTGCGAGTACTCGCCCATCCCCCACACCAGCGACTGGGCCCAGGCGGTCGCTGCGAGCCCCTTCCCCATCGAGACCGAACCCCTGTTCCACAACAACACCCTTTTGCCCTGCAGGTCGGACCGGTTCACCCTGGAGGACTACGAGGACATCAAGAGGGGCCTGAACACGCGTTGAAGGTGTCGGGCGGGTTTTCTCGAGCCAGGGGCCCGTCACGACCCCCTGGTCTGGAACCCCTTGATGATGGCGGTGATCACGTCGTTCACCGGCGTCGCCACCCCCTGTTCCCGGCCGTACCTGCTGATGGCGCCGTTCAGGGCATCGATCTCGGTGAGGCGGCCGCCCTTTGCCATGTCCTGGAGCATGGAGGACCGGTGGGTGGCGGTGGGGGGGAGCTGCCTGTCCGTGAGCATCAGGTAGTATTCCCGGGCGTCCCCGTAGGGGAGCTTCACGCCCTTGGCCCGGGCCACGGCAAAGACCTCGGCAATGATGCCCTGGATGACGTCCATGATCTCCGGGGTGTCCCTGAGGGTGCCGTAGGGGACGTTCAGGATGGCCCCCAGGGCGTTGAGCGAGCAGTTGTAGAGCACCTTGCCCCACAGGAAGGAGGCGATCTCTCCGCACAAAGCGCAGGGGATGCCTGCATCGTTGAGGTGGGCGCACACCTGTTCGATCCTGTCCGCGGGAGCGGTGCCCGACGGCGACCCGAGGAGCACCTTGTCGGCATAGACCGTGACCCGGGTGGTGCCGGGCCGTTCCACCTCGGCCCCGAAGATGACCCGCGCACCCACGGTTCGGTCCCATCCGACCTGTTGGGCAATGGTCTCCCAGTTGCCCAGGCCGTTTTGGATGGAGAAGACCAGGGACTTGTCGTGGAGATAGGGCAGGGTCTGCGAGATCACGGCAGCGGTGTGATAGGACTTCACGCTGAGCAGCACCACGTCGTACACGCCGGACAGGTCATGGGTGCCGTAGTGGGCCTTCACCGAGGGCAGGGAGTGGTCGCCCCAGATGCCGGTGATGGTGAGTCCCTGGCGCTGCATGGCCAGCAGGTGGTCATCCGTGCCCACGAAGGTCACGTCATGGCCGCGCTCCGCCAGCAACCCCCCGAACACACTCCCCAAGGCGCCTGCGCCCATGACCAGGTAGTTCATGGCAGTCCTCTCATCGTGCCCCGGCGCTCAGGTGTCCGTGGGCCTGATATCCCATAGCAGAGGCCGCATGGTGCCGCAACCGCCATTTCAGGTAACCATGGATGGCCGCGATGGCGTCCTGGGGGGTCCTGAAGACCGCGAGGCCCGCATCCCGGAAGATGGAGATCATCCTGATGCGAACCTCCTCGATGTCCAGTGCGTTCTCCGTGAACTGGGACAGGATGGGGATGACGGGCTTGTCCGTCTTCGCGGCAGCCTGCACGATGGCGTGCGGTCCGCTCTCGATCTGGTCCTTCTGAAAGGAGGTGATGAAGTCCAGGGAGAAGTACGGGATGATGACGTCGATGGAGTCGTCCTGCGCCATGGCCTCGATGGTGTGGGCCATGATGGTGAAGTCGAAGCCGTAGAACCCCAGGTCCACCGGGTTGGTGGTGCTGGTGTTCACGTTGCTGATGCGGGAGCTGATGATCTCCTGGGTCCGGGGCGCGAGTTCCGGCAGGTTCAGGCCAGCCAGCGAGGAGAAGTCCGTGAAGAGGACCGAGGTCCCCCCGCCCGCGCCGAGGAATCCGAGCCTGGTTCCGGACGGAGTCTTGTCCGCCACGGACATCATGGTGAGGTCCACCATCTGTTCGAAGTTCGCCGCTTCGATGCCGCCGTGCTGGCGCATGAGGGCCGACCAGATCTCCTGGCTCGCGGCCATGGCTCCCGTGTGGGAGGCTGCGGCCCTGGCGCCCTGCTCGGTGATGCCGCCCTTCAGGATGATCACGGGCTTCCTGGCCGTGGTCCGCTTCAGTGCATCCATGAAGCGCCTGCCGTCCTTGATGTCCTCGATGTAGCCGGCGATCACCCGCACGGTGTCGTCATCGGCCAGGTATTCCAGGTAGTCCTCCACCTTCAGGTCGATCTGGTTCCCGTAGGACACGATCTTGTTCAGCTCGAGGTAACGGGCATGCGCCATGCGCATGAAGTTGTGGGTCATGCCGCCCGACTGCCCGAGGAAGGCCACCTTGCCCACCCCGGAAAAGGGCGTCTTGGGGACGTCGCAGGTGATGCCCGATGCGGTGCAGTGTATGCCGATGCAGTTGGGTCCGACGATGCGGGTGCCCCCGGAGGCGGCGGCCCTGATGAGTTCCTTCTCCAGTTCGTGATTACCGATCTCGGAAAAGCCCGAGGTGAAGAAGTGCAGGAACCTGATCCGTTTCCGGGCAGCGGCCTTGACCGTCTCCAGTGCCATGCCGGCCGGGACCCCCGCGATGGCGAGGTCCACCGATTCGGGCAGGTCGTCCAGACTCGGGTACACCTTCGCCCCGTTGATGTCCGTATACTTCGGGTTCACCGGGTACAGCCTGCCCTTGTACCCCGCCATCTGCAGGATCTGGTAGTAGGGCATCTTGCCGCCTCCCAGATGGGGGGACGCACCGACCACCGCGACGCTTTCCGGGAAAAACAGCCTGTGAAGGTCCATATACACTCCTCATCTTGGTTGCACAGGGTGTGTTACGATCTGCATATATTACCAAAAGCCTCCATGGTCTACCACTTTTTTATCAGCAGGGTCCGCCTGGGATGACCCCGACCGCTGTGGAAAAGGGCTTGAATTGTTCTGCCCGAACATCTAGATCGTACAGGATGGAAAACGGGCCGATCCATTTTTCGTGCATACGGGTGGCGCTCCCGCTGAAGCAGATCTATGCCAGGCTGGGGTATGCCAGGGGGGTCACCGAGGTGGGCCCCGCAGAGCAGGAGAGACTCTCCAGGGCCATGGACGACGCGGCGGAGCTGGTAGCCCTGCGGGGCGCAGCCCGCATCATGGGCATCGCGGCGCTGTGGGATGCCGGGGTCGGCCTGGAGGACGGGACCGTCTTCCCCAGCAGGGCCCTCTCCCGTATGCTTGCGGGATGCACGGGGGTTCTCCTCATGGGCGCCACCGCAGGGCAGGCGGTGATGGACGAGATCGCCGCGTGCTCCCGCGACAACCTCGCCCGGGCCGTGGTGCTCGACGCGGTGGCCAGCGAGATGACGGATGCGGCCCTGGACTGGATCATGGACTATACGGGACAGATCCTGATCCGCAGCGCCCGGCGGGTCACGAGGAAGCGGTTTTCCGCAGGGTACGGGGACCTTTCCCTGGATGCCCAGGAGGCGCTGTACGAGCTCCTGCGGCTCGATGCGGCGGGCATAACCCTGACGCCTTCGCGGATCATGGTGCCGGAGAAGAGCGTCACCGCCATTGCCGGTGTGCTGGGCATGGTGTAGGATTCTTCCGCAGGAAGAGAGGTATTCGTGAACAGGAGGCAGAAGATCCTTCAGAGGGTACGGCGCGGCGTGCTCATCCTGGACGGGGCGACCGGCACCGAGCTGCAGGCCAGGGGCATGCCCCAGGGGGTATCGCCCGAGGTGTACGCCCTGAACAACCCCGGGGCCATCCGGGAGGTGCACCGGGGCTACCTGGATGCAGGCGCGGACGTCGTATACTCCTGCACCTTCGGGGCGAACCGGTTCAAGCTCGCCCAGTACGGTGTCTTCGACGCGTACGACATGAACCGCCGGCTGGCAGCCCTGGCCAGGGATGCATGCGGCGCCACGGGCCTCGTGGCCGGGGATATCGGGCCCACCGGCCGTTTCGTGGAGCCGTTCGGCGACCTGGGGTTCGAGGAGGCGGTGGCGTGCTACAGGGAGCAGGTGCAGGGGCTCCTGGCGGGCGGCGTGGACCTCAT
>CAZNGL010000152.1:0-6660 GCA_964572405.1 uncultured Bacteriovoracaceae bacterium | reverse complement strand
TGGCACCGCAGAGAGCGGGGGTCGGGTGATTTCTTCCGCACCGTGCAGCTCCCCTACACCGTGGATTCAGGGAAGGTTCAGGCCGAGTATGCACATGGCGTGCTCAGGATCACGCTCCCCCGGGCAGAATCCGATAAGCCGCGCAAGATCGCGGTGACGCCCGGAAAGTAAGGAAGGAGGTGAATGATCATGGCAGATACCACGAAGAATCTGGAAAAGGCCCCGGCCCAGGAGACCGCCATTGCGGAGAGGACCAAGGACCGCGCCGTGTTCATGCCGCCGGTGGATATCATCGAGGACGCCAACAACCTCTACATCTACGCGGACATGCCCGGCGCCGACGACAAGGGGGTGAACATCACCCTGGAGAACGACGTGCTCACCATCGAGGCGCAGGTGGCGGAGACGAGCTTCGGGAAGCGCACCGCGACCTACACGGAGTACCGCGACGGTGACTACCACAGGGCCTTCACTCTGAACGAGTCCTTTGACCGGGACAGGATCGAGGCCAGGATAAAGAACGGCGTGCTCAGCGTCGTGCTGCCCAAGTCCGAGGCGGTGAAGACCCGGAGCATTCCCATCAAGGCCGGGTAAGGAACTACGGCAGGAAAGGAGGGAAAGACCATGAGATACCTGACACCGTTCCGTTGGGCCCGCAGGACCCTGCCTGCAGGCCGCGAACTCGAGGCACATCCGCTGGATGTGTTCCAGCGGGAGATGAACAGGCTGTTCGATGACTTTTTCAAGGGCTCGGACCTGAGGCCATGGGCCGAGGAGATGGAGGCGCTGGGCGCCTTCAACCCGCAGGTGAACATGACCGAGGACGACAAATCCATAACCGTGAGTGCCGAGCTGCCAGGCATGGACGAGAAGGACATCGAGATCAGCCTGAGCAAGGACTCCCTGACCATCAAGGGGGAGAAGAAGGAAGAGAACGAACAGAAGGGCAAGGAGTCCTACTACATGGAGCGTTCCTATGGGTCCTTCACACGGGTGCTGCCCATCCCCAAGGAGGTCAACACCGAGAAGGCAGAGGCGTCCTTCAAGAAGGGTGTGCTCACCATCACCCTGCCCAAGGTCGAGAGGGAGAAGCAGGCCCAGAAGAAGATAAAGATCAAGGCGGACTGAGTTTCACACACCTCACTGACCTTGCGGTGATCAGGGGAGGCTGTTTGGGGCCTCCCCTTTTCGCGCCATCGTGGTTGCCCCTGTTTCTTCCCCGGTATCCTGATTCTAGGCAATACAGGAGAATACCCTTGACATGGATGACGTAAAATTCTAATTCATGACGCAAGATTCTATTTCATGGGGAAAGGTCCATGCCCGAGGCCGGGATGATGGAAGAAGCGAGGCCGCCGCGTCGGGAACGGGAAAAGGAACGGCAGCGCCGGGAGATGCTGGAAGCTGCCTTGAGCCTGTTTTCGGACAGGGGATACCACAACGTCACCATGCACGAGATCGCCGATAAGGCGGAGTTCGCCATCGGCACGCTGTACAAGTACTTCAAGAACAAGGAGGACCTCTACCGGGCCCTTCTGCTGGAAACGGCAGACGAATTCCGCACAGAGATCCGGAAGGCGCTGGAAGAGCAGGAAGACGAGATCGACAAGTTCAGGAGTTTCGTCAGGACCAAGGCCGACCTCTTCCGCCTCCACCTCCCCCTTATCCGGCTCTACTTCTCCGAGACATACGGGGAAAGCTTCAATCTGAAGTCAGGGCTCGAATCCGAGGTCAGAAAACGGCATGACGAAACCCTGCAGGCCCTGGCAGCAATCTTCGAGATCGGGATGAAGAAGAAGAGATTCAAGAGGATCGCTGATCCATACTCCCTGGCGATCGCCCTGGACGGGATCACCACGGCCTTCCTGTTCCAGTGGATCGAGGCGCCGGAGAGCCGCCCTTTTCCCGAGGATCCGGACGCCATTCTGGACATCCTCTTCAAGGGGCTGGTGGACCTGTGATGCTGCACCGGATTCCGGACAGCCGTTTTTTCTGTGAAACCGAGGAATGCGGAGGACCCTGATGAATTCATGCACGAAACCCGGACGGATCGCAACGATGCTTCCCCTGTTCATCCTTGCAGGCGTGTTCCTGCTGGGGGCATGTCATGAACAGCCGGCCAAGCAGGCGCCGCCTCCGCCAGAGGTCGGCACGATCACGGTGAAGGATCAGGCGGTGATGCTCACCACCGAGCTGCCGGGTCGGACGGCTGCATACCGGGTTGCGGAGGTCCGACCGCAGGTCGGCGGCATCATCCTGAAACGCCGGTTTGAGGAGGGGGCTGAGGTCGTGGCAGGCTCGACCCTCTACCTCATCGACCCATCACCGTTCCAGGCGGCCTATGATAGCGCCCTGGCATCCCTAGCCCGCTCAGAGGCCAACCTCCCGGCCATCCGGTTGCGTGCCCAGAGGTACCGAGAACTGCTCTCATCAGGGGCCGTGAGCCAGCAGAGCTTCGATGATGCGGACTCCGCCTTCAGACAGGCCGAGGCTGATGTCGCGTATTGGAAGGCAGCCGTGGAATCGGCCCGCATCAACCTGGAACATACCCGCGTCACCGCACCCATCTCCGGGCGCACCGGAAGATCCAGCGTCACCGAAGGAGCCCTGGTGACGGCCAACCAGCCATCGCCGCTCGTCACCATTCAGCAGATCGACCCCATCTATGTGGACATTCCCCAGTCCACGGCCGAACTGCTGCGCCTGAAGCGCCGCACCGAGCTTGGCACCCTGGACCGGAACGGGGCGGGTCGCAACAGGGTCAGGCTCAACCTGGAGGACGGGAGCGCGTATGCGCTGGAAGGGACCCTGCAGTTCCAGGACATCACGGTGGACCGGATGACCGGAAGCGTCATTCTGCGGGCTGTCTTCCCGAATCCCAAGGGCGTCCTCCTGCCGGGCATGTTCGTCCGGGCGGTGGCGGTCGAAGGGGTGAACAAGCGGGCCATCCTCATCCCGCAGCATGCCGTGTCGCGGGACCCCAAGGGGAATCCCGTGGCGCTCATCGTGAACCGCAAGGGCACGGTGGAGCAGCGGCAGCTCTCCATCGACCGGGCCGTGGGCAATCAGTGGCTGGTGACCTCGGGGGTCGTGCCCGGAGACAGGGTCATTGTGGAGGGCATGCAGAAGGTTGGGCCAGGCGCACAGGCCGAGGCGGTATCCACCGACGGAGTTTCTCCGACGGAACCTGCTGCGGAAAAAGGGGACATGCCCGCAGCGCCGGCGAACTGACGGAGGCCATTCATGCTCTCGAAATTCTTCCTCGAGCGACCGGTTTTCGCGTGGGTCATCGCCATCATCATCATGGCTGCCGGCCTTCTCGCCATCTACAACCTGCCCGTCTCCCAGTACCCCCCCATCGCTCCGCCGTCCATCGCCATTGAGGCCTTCTACCCCGGTGCATCCGCAGAGACCGTGGAAAACAGCGTGACCCAGATCATCGAATCGAAGATGACCGGCTTCGACAACCTCCTGTACATGTCCGCCACCAGCGATTCGGCCGGCGGGTCCCGCATCGAGCTCACCTTCGAGGCAGGGACCGACCCCGATCTTGCCTGGTCGCAGGTACAGAACAAGCTCCAGCTCGCCGTGTCGAGCCTGCCCGAGGTGGTCAGGACCCGCGGGGTCACGGTGAGCAAGTCCACCCGGAACTTCCTGATGATCATCGGCCTCATCTCGGAAGACGGCAGCATGGACAGGCACGACCTCCAGGACTATGCAAAGGCAAACATCGAGAAGATCCTGGCGCGGGTGCCGGGTGTGGGCGAAGTGGGGATATTCGGCAGCGGGTATGCCATGCGCATCTGGGTCAACCCCAACAGACTCACCGACTACCAGCTGACCATCGACGACGTCATAACGGCCCTCAGGGCCTACAACGTGGAGGTCTCGGCAGGCCAGCTCGGTGGTGCGCCCGCTGTGGAGGGCCAGCTCCTGAACGCGTCCATCGTGGTCCAGAACATGCTCAAGACCCCGGACGAGTTCGCAGCCGTGCCCATCCGCACCTACCCGGACGGATCCGTGGTGCGGGTGCGCGATATCGGCCGGACCGAGCTGGGGACCGAGGCATACGACATCGAGGGATCCTTCAATGGCAAGGCGGCGGGGGGTCTGTCCATCCGTCAGGCAGCGGGCGCCAACGCCCTGGACACGGCCGATGCGGTGAAGGCCAAGATGGAGGAGCTGAGCAGGTTCTTCCCCCCGGGGCTCAAGGTGGTCTACCCCTACGACACCACACCGTTCATCAGGGTGGCCATCAACGAGGTGATAAAGACCCTCATGGAGGCCATCGTGCTCGTCTTCCTGGTCATGTGGCTCTTCCTGGGCAACATGCGGGCCACCCTGATCCCCACCATCGCGGTGCCCGTGGTCCTCCTGGGGACGTTCGCCATGCTCGGGTTCTTCGGATTTTCCATCAACATGCTCACCATGTTCGCCATGGTGCTCGCCATAGGTCTCCTGGTGGACGACGCCATCGTGGTGGTGGAGAACGTGGAGCGGATCATGAGCGAGGAAGGCCTGCCGCCCAAGGAGGCCACGGCCAAGTCCATGGAGCAGATCACCAGCGCGCTCATCGGCATCGGTCTCGTGCTCTCGGCCGTGTTCGGACCCATGGCGTTCTTCCCGGGGTCCACGGGCGTCATCTACCGCCAGTTTTCCGTGACCATCATCGCCTCCATGCTGCTGTCCGTGGTGGTGGCCCTGATCCTGACGCCGGTGCTCTGCGCCGGGCTCCTCAAGCCGGTGAAGGCAGGACATGAGCCCGCGGAGAACGCGGTCTTTTTCCTGCGGCCGTTCTTCCTGTGGTTCGACCGCATGTTCTTCGGCGTCAGGGGTGGGTACATGAGGCTCGTGGGCCATTCCCTTTCCCGCAAGGCTCGGTACCTCGTCGTCTTCGTGGTGATCGTGGCAATGATGGGGTTCCTGTACCTGCGCATGCCCACGGCCTACCTGCCGGATGAGGACCAGGGCATGCTGCTCTCCCAGATCATCATGCCCAAGGGCGCCACCATGGAGCAGACCCTCAAGGTGGGCAGGCAGATCGAGCGCTACTTCAAGGACAAGGAAAGGGATGCGGTGGAATCCTGCATGGTCGTCTCCGGCATCGGCTTTTCAGGGCGGGCGCAGAGCAACGGCATGGTGTTCATCAAACTCAGGGACTGGGAACTTCGCGACCGTCCGGAGCTGAAGGCCAAGGCCATCGCGGAAAGGGCCACCCGGGCGCTTTCCAGCATCAGGAGCGCCATGGTGTTCGTGTTCCCTCCCCCAGCGGTCGTGGAACTCGGCGTTGCCAAGGGCTTTGACTTTCAGCTCCTGGACCGGGGCGGGCTCGGCCATGCGGCCCTCATGGACGCCCGCAACCAGCTCCTGGGTGTGGTGGCACGGGACTCGAGGGTGAAATCTCTGAGGCCGAACGGCATGGAAGATGTCCCTGAATACCGGGTGGATGTGGACTGGGACAAGGCGGGGGCCCTGGGCCTTCCCATCACCGCGGTCCACCGGACCATCTCGGCTTCCTTCGGCAGTTCCTATGTCAACGACTTCGTCAAGGGAGGAGACGTCAAGCGGGTGTACATCCAGGCGGACGCACCGTATCGCATGCAGCCGAAAGACCTCGAGAACCTCTATGTCCGCAATGCAGCGGGGACCATGGTCCCCTTTTCCTCCTTTGCCTCGGGCCGCTGGACGTATGGGTCGCCCCGGCTCGAGCGCTTCAACGGGTTTCCCTCCATGAACCTCTGGGGAGAACCTGCGGCCGGGAGGAGCTCGGGAGAGGCCATGAAGGCCATGGAGGAGGCAGTGGAGAAGCTGCCCAAGGGCGTGGGGTTCGACTGGACCGGTCTTTCGTACCAGGAAAAGATGTCCAGCTCCCAGGCGCCGCTGTTGTACGCGTTCTCTGTCTTCGTCATCTTCCTGTGCCTGGCGGCGCTCTACGAGAGCTGGACCGTTCCCCTCTCCATCCTGCTGGTGCTGCCGCTGGGGGTCATCGGCGGGATCATCGCCACGAGCGTGCGTGACCTCGCCAATGACGTGTACTTCCAGATAGGGCTGCTCACCACGCTCGGTCTGGCCACAAAGAACGCCATCCTCATCGTCCAGTTCGCCAAGGCGGGCCTGGAGAGGGGCATGGGGCTCGTGGAGGCCACCATCGAGGGGGCGAAGCTGAGGTTCCGGCCCATCATCATGACTTCCCTGGCCTTCGGCTTCGGGGTCCTTCCCCTGGCACTGACCACCGGCGCGGGTGCGGGGGCGCAGAACGCCATCGGCACCAGCGTGCTGGGAGGCATGGTGACCGCCACGGTCCTGGTGGTCATCTTCTCTCCACTGTTCTATGTGCTCATCGAGAGGATCTTCGGCAGGAAAGGGAGGCATGCGCCGTCGGGATCGGATGGTCTCAACCCGTGATCCACAAACCCTTCATCGCTGCACGGGCCGCCACCGTCCGGCATTCGCGGTGGTTTCCACAGGAATCAGCCCCATCGGACGAGCAAGGAGCGTCGCCATCATGAAGAGATACCAGAAGATCATCATTGTCATGGGAGCCTCGGCCGTCATTCTCATGCTCATGTTCCCTCCCTTTCACGTGGTGTTCGCACCCGGCATCGAGATAAACATGGGCTATGCCTTCATCCTCAACCCGCCGAAATTCTGGGGCCAGGT
>CAZNGL010000151.1:0-6661 GCA_964572405.1 uncultured Bacteriovoracaceae bacterium | reverse complement strand
ACCTCAGCTTCGACATATCGGACATTCACCTGGCCGGCCAGGCCACGGGGGCACCAGAGGACCCCTCCACCTGGGCCTTCTCCGGCCCGTTCCGCGTGGGTGACGTCCTGGGGGGGCACATCGACTTCGACAATGACCCGGCAAACCAGGCCTACCCGAACCCTGCCACCTTCGACGTCGCCACCGACGACACCAACACCACATCAGCCTACATCAACGTGCCGCTGCAGGGCACCTTCCGGGTGGGAGCGGTGAACATCGGCAGCAGCGGTTTCGGGCCCATCGCCATAGACGGGATCACCGCCCACTACCTCTGCGTGCGGATCAGCCCCGGGAACTGAGAGACATCAGAGGTCCCATGGAAGTCCTCGCCTTTTTCTGCATCCTGATCGCCTTTCTCGGCACACGCTACCCCATGACCGACCTCCCCGAGGACACCCTGACCAGCTACATAAGGACGCCGGGGATGGAGCACCTGGAGCTCAACCACGGGGTAAAACCGCTGTCTGAGTTCACGTTCCAGAACATCGTCAGGCAGAAGTACGACTACAGCTGCGGGTCGGCGGCCCTGGCCACGCTCCTCAACTATTACCTGAATGAGAACCTCAACGAGCAGCAGGTGATCCAGGGGCTCATGGACTACGGCGAGGCGGAGAAGATCCAGGAGCGTAGGGCGTTCTCCCTGCTGGACATGAAGCGGTTCGTCGAGGTGCTCGGATACAAGGGTGGGGGGTTCAGGGCCGATTTCAACGACCTCAAGGCCCTGGACAAGCCTGCCATAGTTCCCATCGAGTTCATGGGGTACAAGCACTTCGTGGTGTACCGCGGGGTGTACGGCGACCACGTCTTCCTGGCAGACCCGTATCTCGGCAACACGAGCTACACCATTGGCAGATTCAAGGAGATGTGGACCCAAGGGTTGGTGTTCCTGATCTCCAAGGAGGAACTGAGGTTCAATGCCATGGCCCTGGAAGAGCAGGACCTGCGCATCATCAGGTACGATGTCGCAAGGCATGCCCCTGCCGGTCCCGCCACCCCCGAGACCGTGAGGAACCAGAGGGACTTCATCGAATCCCTGGGCAAGCAGCAGTTCAAGACCGTGAACATAAGGTAGTGACATCCCCCTCGATAGTGGTGTATTATTATCAGGCTATGTGAATACAGGCGAATCCGAATGAAATGAACCGGAGGTATCCCGGCAGTGAGAATGGCATGTGCATGTGTGATGCTCATAGTGTGTCTAGCCGTCGCAGCGCCCGCCGTGATGGCCCAGGAAACGGGCAGCGATACGACCCAGGACCTGCTGGAACGGATCGACACCCTGGAGAAGCGGCTCAGGAAGATGGAGGACGAGGCCAGGGCGCGCAAGACCCTGGAGATAACCCAAGAGGAGAAAGAACAGAAGGAAAAGGAGGTCCTCTCTGCGGTGAGCAGGGAATATTCCCTGGACCCCCAGGGCACCTTTTCCCTTGACTACACCCTGGGGTATTCCTACAGCCCCAGCGAGGTCGTCTATACCACCGAAGAGGCGCTCACCAGGCTCAAGAGGGAGTCGAACCACACGATCCAGCACACCGTCTCCGCCTCGTACAGCATCCTCGACAACCTCGCGGCCAGCATGTCGTTGCCCGTGGTGTACAAGTACAACAAGATGGGCACGGACGAAGAGCTTGACGAAACCGACATCGCCGACATGTCGGTGGGACTGGCCTACCAGCCGTTCAAGGTCGAGGCCGGGGGTATCAGGACCACGTTCTCCTGCAGCGGAAGCCTGCCCACGGGCAGGAGCCCCTTCGAGATCAACCCCAAGACCGAGCTTTCCACGGGCAACGGGTACTATGCCCTGTCAGCAGGGGCGAACTTCAGCAAGCAGGTGGACCCGGTGGTGGTGTTCTGGAATCTCGGGCTGACCTATCCCTTCAAGCTGACAGGTCTGTCCTACCGGGTGTCCGAAGGCCTGGTGCTGGACGAGGTGGACCCGGGCAGTTCGGTGAGTGCGGGCCTGGGAATGGGCTATGCCCTCTCCTATGCCAACTCCATCAACATGTCCTTCAGCTATTCCTACAAAAATTCCACCACATTCAGGTATGAGAACATGAGCAAGGCCTACAGGACAGGGGACGAGGCGTCCGCATCCTTCGGTCTGGGCATGGGCATCAATGTCTCGGCCAAGACCACGGTGAGCGTGTCCCTGGCATACTCGCTCACCAGCACGGGGTTCTCGCTGAGTACCCGGATTCCTTTCAATTTCATGTTATGAGGAGGAACCCTGTCATGACAAGAACACGCATCATCCTGCTGGCGGTCCTGCTGCCGGTGGTCGTGTTCGTGCCAGCCACGGGCAGGACAGCACTGTTCGAGCAGCTCGCCACCTGCCCCACCGGGGCGGACATGGGAAACGCCCGGACAGCCTACCCCCCGGGGGCCATGGCGGTGCTCTACAACCCCGCGGCCCTGGCGAACATCCCGGGCACGCGGTTCGACAATGCCATCGGGTACCTGGACTGGACCCGCGAGATCTCGCTCAAACAGGCCATTGACCCGGATACCGGCAAACCGTGGGCGCCGTTCGGCGGCTGGTTCAACCAGGGCATCGACCCTTTGGACGGTGCAAAGGACACGCAGGAGAGCGGCAACCTCATCATCCCCTACATCGACTTTTCCATACCATACCTCATCACGCCCGGCATGGCGATCTCGCATAAGCCTTCCGACCCGAGCTTTTCCCGGTGGAGCTTCGGCTTCGCCCAGTACGCCATGTATGCAGGCGGGTTCAGAAACTCGGGCAGTGAC
This sequence comes from uncultured Bacteriovoracaceae bacterium, assembly GCA_964572405.1. Taxonomy (GTDB): domain Bacteria; phylum Desulfobacterota; class Desulfomonilia; order UBA1062; family UBA1062; genus MWEI01. Next base: position 3,868 of record CAZNGL010000151.1, on the reverse strand, counting down.
CCCATGAGCCTGCTGGGCGAAGAGGCCTTCTTCATGCGCATGAGCTTCGTCACCCCTGCCGTTGCCTACCGCCTTTCAGACACCCTGTCCGTGGGTATGGCCGTGGGCCTCGGGCCGTCGCTGTTCATGATGGAGTCGAGGATGAGGATGCCCAACGACATGGTGGCCCTCACCGGCGCCCTGGGAGAATCCACCGAGGGCCTCGAGATACCCGTGGTGTCCGAGCTCACGCTGCCCCCTCCCTGGTTCAACGGCGGCATGACCGCGTATGCCACCCACGGGCATTTCGAGTTCTTCCTGGAGGACTACTTCACCACGTCGTATAACCTGGGGATTCTCTGGGAGCCCTATGAGTGGGTTGCCTTCGGTGTGTGCTACCAGAGCGAGACCGAGACCAACATGGAGGGCGACTACCGGTTCGATTACGGACCGGAGCTGCGCAGGCAGATCGACTGGCTGGGCCGGTCGCCCCTGACCATCATAACCGCTGCCATGTTCGACCTGCCCACCAAGTCCGTCCCGCACCAGAAGGGCACAGCCACCTTCAACCTCACCTGGCCGCAGCGTCTCCAGGCAGGGGTGAAGCTCCAGCCCGTCAGGCAGGTGGTGCTGACCTGCGATGCCCACTGGACGGACTGGGAGGTGCAGGACGAGTGGCGCATCACCTTTGACCAGAAGATCCACCCGTTCCGACTGGGAAGGCTGCTCGGCTACCGGTATGGCGCAGACACCCTTGTCATGACGCACAACTTCAAGAACACGGTGCACCTGAGCTACGGCATGGAGGTGAAACCCACCAAGAAGCTGGCCCTCAGGCTCGGCTACGAGCCCAGGAAGACCTCGGTGCGGGAAAATCTGTTCGGACCGGTGCCGTTCCCTGACTTCAAGATCTACTCGGCCGGCATCGGCATCGTGGTGGACGACAAGCCCAAGCCCAGCCCCAAGAACTTCAAGGAGTTCGAGAAGCAGATCAACCATGCCAACGAGATCGAGATCCACGTGAGCTACATCAAGTTCGACGACAAGACCGTGAAGAACAACACGAGCAAGAACCTCAACTCCACAACCTTCACGGACATCGTGTACAACCCCTATGCGGGGCTTGACTGGCACCAGGAGATGCACATGTGGTGGTTCGCCGTCAACCAGGTCTTCAGGTGGTAGAGGGCAGGAACCTGCCGGTACGGAGGACCCTTCAGTCATGCACGGCCAGGACATGTCCCTGCTACCGGGTTGCATTTTCCCCTGCGTGCCGGTATAGTCTGAACCCGTGCGATACCCATTCATTCAGAACATGACTGAAAAAAAGGAGATAAATCCAAGATGAAGAGGTATGTCTCTTTCCTCGCAGCATGCATGGCACTCTGTCTCCTGCTGCCGCAGGCCCTGGCCGGCGCTGCAGGCCCCCTGAAGGAAAAGAGTCTGGCACTCATCGAACCCACCGAGAAGTACGCCATCTTCCTGGAGTCCGCAAAGACCAGCCCAGATTCGCGGCACATCGCGGTGGTGGCACGCAGGGACAAGAAGTTCTTCGTGGTCCAGGACAACAGGGCCTTCAAGGAGTACGACCAGATCAGCAAGGACAGCCCCATCTTCAGCCCGGACTCCAAGCGGCTGGCCTTCAAGGCGCTCAAGGGTGCCAGGTGGTGCGTGGTGGTGGACGGTGTGGAGGGAAGGTTCTACGACAACGTGAGCACGCCGTTTTTCAGCCCTGATTCGAAGCACCTGGCCTATGTGGCGCAGAAGGGCGCGAAGCAGGCCGTGGTGCTGGACGGCAGGGAGCTGGGGGAGTACGACGGTATCCCCCATCAGGGGAGTCCTCTCTTCAGCCTGGACTCGCAGCGCCTTGCATACCTTGCCGTCAAGGGGAAGCAGATGGTGATGTGCGAGATCGGGAAAGAGGGCAAGCCCTACCAGAAGGTGTCCTACCCCTCCTTCAGTTTCGATTCAAAGCACCTGGTCTACCCCGCCCTCATGAACGACAAGTGGTTCATGGTCTATGACGGCAGGGAGCTCACCGCATATGACAAGACAGGCGCCTTCTCCTTCAGCCCGGATTCTTCGCTCTTCGCCTACGGGGCCAAGCGCAAGGACTCCGCCTTCATGGTCATGAACGGCAAGGAGGGATCGCCCTTCACGGATGTGGCAGTGCCCATCTTCAGCCCGGACTCGAAGACCATGGCCTACCTGGCCCTGGACGGCAAGAAGAACCTCCTCGTGGTCAACGGTACCAGGAGCGACCCCTATGACGAGATCAAGGACCTGATTTTCAGCCCGGACTCCAGCTCCCACTCGTTTACGGCACGCAAAGGCAAGTCCTGGTTCGTCGTCACCGGCGGGAAGCAGGGTTCCAGCTACGACGGCATCTTCCTGCCAACCTACAGCCCCGACTCCAGGCGGCTGGCCTACATGGCATCAAAGAACAAGAAGTTCTCGCTGGTCATGGATGGCAAGGAGGGGCCATGGTATGATTTCGTCACCCTCTCCAACTTCAGCCAAGACTCCAGGCATTTCATGTACATGGCCAAGCAGGGGGAGAAGTGGCACCTGGTTTATGACGGGAAGCAATCCCGTGCCTACGACGGTGTCGCGCTGCCCGTTTTCAGCAAGGATTCCCGGCATTACGTCTATACGGCCCAGGACCAGGGCCTCTGGTTCCTCGTGGTGGACGGGGTGGAGTCCAAGGAGCGCTTCCTCGGGTTCCTCAAGGACTCGAACATCATCTTTGACGAGGAGAATGCAGTGAACATCTGCGGCATCCAGCTGCCGCCCGAGTCCAAGCTGGGGCCGAACCTGTCCAGGCTGAGGATTGAGCTGCCTTGAGGGAGTGCAACGTGCAGGGGGCAGGGCAGGGGTGGTCCGGGGCGGACCGTGCGGGCACTGCTGTGGCGCAGTGAAGGACGGGGAGCAGATCACCCCCCGGGAGGAACTCAGGGACAAGGGGCCTTTCAGGAGCCCGCGCCGAGTCCCTTCAGGAGCTCGGTGAAGGCCGTGCTTTTCCGGAGGTTGTAGAGGTCAGGGTCCTTCATGATGAGCCCGCCGTTGCGGAACCCCTTGGCCAGGGCCTGCCTGAGCCGGGCGGCGGCCTCGTCGGTCCTGCCCTGCCGGGAGAGGATGCACGCCATGTTGTAGTCGACCTCCGGGTTCGCTGGTTGCATCCTTGCAAGGGTCTCCAGGGTCTCCATGGCCCTGCCGAAGTCGCGCATGTCCGCGTATGCCACCACCAGGGAGAACAGGGCCCTGGTGTCGGCCGGGTTCTTCTCCAGCAGCGCTCGATAGGCCGCCGCGGCCTCGTCGTATCTGCCCAGCCGGCGAAGCGTGTCTCCCAGCTCCATGGAGAGGGATGCCTCCGCCTCACCCGCCTGGACACGTGAAGTGAGCCCCGATGCTTTTTCCTCGAGAGCCCTCTGCACTGGCACGGCCTGCATCAACGCCTGACGGGCCTCCCCGTGGCCGAGGCGGGCCGCATCCTGGAAGGCGCCCACCGCGCCCCCCACGTTGCCCCTGGCGAGGAAGGCCTGACCGAGGTCGAAGTACATGCCCGCGTCCGCCGGGTAGTGCCGCAGCCCCTGCTGGAAGACGGCAATGGCCTCGTCGTGAATGCCCATGGTCGCCATGACCCTGCCCAGCCTGTGGTGGGCATTGGCCTTGCCGGGATTGAGGCGCAGTGACTCGCGGAAGGCGTCGGCCGCCCCTTCGGGGTCGCCCGTCTCGGCCAGGGCGCTGCCCAGGCAGAACCAGGGGTCGTCGTAGTAGGGGTTGATCCGGGTGGCCTCCCGGTAGCGCTCGATGGCGCCCCGCCTGTCCCCTGCATCGTGCAGGGCGATGCCCAGGTTGTTGTGCGCGATGGCCAGGCCGATGTTGTTGA
>CAZNGL010000150.1:0-6664 GCA_964572405.1 uncultured Bacteriovoracaceae bacterium | reverse complement strand
GCGTCTCCCCGTCCTGCCGGAAGAGGCGCACCGCGTCCCAGCGGTCGTAGGCCTCTGCGATGCGGCCCAGGACCGTCTGGGGGATGTCGTAGCGTGCATAGCGGCGGAGGTGCTCCAGGACAGCGTCCTGGGAGATTCCCATGGCCGCCGCGTTCCACAGGGAAAGGGGGGTGATCCGATAGGTGTGCACGTACTCGGGGGACTTGATGAGTTCGGCGAAGGGCAGGATTGCATCCCTCGCCTCCTCGTAGACGCCCGAGAACACCTCCAGCAGGATGCTCCCGTCACTCTGTATGATGAGCGGTTTGTCCGGCATGTGCATGGGAATTATGTACGATCACACAGCGCCCCTGAAAAGGCAAGGGGAGATTTCGCCCGGTATCGCGGATCCGTCCTTGCCGCCGGGGCGCGCATGAACCTCCGGCGCACAGGCTCCGTACGCTGGTTTCGTCCGGTCCGAGGTCAGCCGGGCACAGGCACGATCGCTGCCGGATACGGCATTTTTCTGTTGCCACCCCGGGGAAAATATCAGACAATGCGGATCCAGCGCCACGATGGGGAGACACGATGAAATTCCAGGAGGACAATCCCAGCGGTATCACCAGGGCGGACATCGTCGTGGGGATACCCTCCTACAACGAGGCGGCAGGCATTGCAGGCCCTGCCGAGCAGGCGGCCCTCGGGCTGAAGGAGTACTTCCCGGACATGTCGTGCGTGCTCGTCAACTGTGACAACACCAGCACGGACGGCACCTCCCGGGTGTTCATGGACGCGCCCTCCCACGGGATACCCAAGATCGCCATCGCCACGCCCAGGGGTATCCGGGGCAAGGGGAACAACCTCAAGATCCTGTTCAGAAAGGTCCTGGAACTCGACGCCAAGGCCGCCGTGGTCATCGAGGGGAACCTCAAGAGCGTGACCCCCGTGTGGATCAAGAACCTCGCAGGGCCGATCCTCAAGGACTTCGCCTTCGTGTCCCCACTGTACGTGCGGCACAAGTACGAGGGCACCATCACCAACAACATCGCGTACCCGCTCACCCGCTGCCTCTACGGCAGGAGGGTCCGGCAGCCCATCGGCGGCGACTGCGCCTTCTCCGGCACCATGGCCGGGGTGTTCCTCAAGAGCCCCCTGTGGGACGAGGACGTCGGCCAGTTCGGCATCGACATCTGGATGAGCACCGTGGCCGTGAACGAGGGGCTGCCCATCTGCCAGGCCTTCCTGGGCAGGCCGAAGGTCAGCACCACCAAGCCCAAGGACCCTGCCCTGGACGTGGGGACCATGTTCCGCTCCATGGTCATCACGCTGTTCAACCTCATGGAGGCCTTCGAGAACAAGTGGACCACCACCAAGTGGAGCAAGCCCACGGCCATCTTCGGGTTCGACACCACCGACGTGGAACAGCCGCGGGAGCTGAACGTGACCAGGGACAGGCTCTACATGAAGTTCAGGGAGGGCTTCAACGCATACTGGGACCTCTACCGCACCCTGTTCTCCAGCGAGAACCTGCAGAAGGTCAGGGAGATCGCTTCCCTGGACATGGACCACTTCGAGATGCCCGTCCCCGTGTGGGCGCGCATCCTCTTCGACTGCGCGCTGTGCTACCACAGGAGGCTCATCGACCGCACCCGGCTCATCGAGGTGCTGGTCCCGCTGTTCTACGGCATGACCCTGTCCTTCGTGAACAAGACCGAGGGCATGTCGAGCCAGCAGGCCGAGGAGTTCCTGGAGGACATGTGCCTCGTGTTCGAGCAGAGCAAGCCGTACCTCACCTACCGGTGGGCCCAATAGGAAAGGAGAAGGCCATGCCCAAGGTTCTGGTCGTCGATGACGAGAAACACATCAGACTGCTGTACACCGAGGAGCTGCAGGAAGAGGGCTACGAGGTGGCGGTGGCGTCAGACGGTATCGGGATTCTGGAACGCATCGAGAACGAGCAGCCCGACGTGGTGGTCCTCGACATCAAGATGGTCTCCTCCAACGGCCTGGACGTCCTCCAGGAGATCCGCAACAGGCACTACAACCTCCCGGTCATCCTCTGCAGCGCCTACGGCAGCTACAAGGTGGACATCAAGTCCATCGCGGCGGACGCCTACGTGGTGAAATCCTCCGACCTCACCGAGCTCAAGAAGAAAATCGCCCAGGTCCTGGAGACCACGGTCCCCGTGTAGAACCGCCGGTGAGCATCGTCGCCGACCTCCACACCCATTCCCACGCCTCCGACGGCAGTCTCAGCCCCCTCGAGCTCGTCGATCTCGCCTCATCCCGGGGACTCCAGGCACTGGCGCTCACCGACCACGACACCCTGTCCGGGGTTCCCGACGCCATCAGGACCTCCGGTGCCCGGGATATCCGTGTCATCAGCGGCATCGAGATGAGCGCCGCACATGATCCCGGCACGCTCCATATCCTGGGGTACTTCCCCTCCTTCCCTCCGCGTATGGAGCAGTCCCTGGAGGGCCTCCAGCGTTCCCGCAGGGAACGCATCCCCAGGATCGTGGACAGGCTCCGTGGCCTCGGCATGGAGCTCTGCCTGGAGGACGTCCAGCGGGAGGCCGGGTGCTCTCAGCCCGGAAGGCCCCACGTGGCGCGGGCAATGCTGAAGAAAGGCCTCGTGGGGAGCTTTGACGAGGCCTTCGACACCTACCTCCGCAGTGGCAGGCCCGCCTACGTGCCCAAGGAGCGGATGGAATGGGAACAGGTCATCGCGCTGATCCGGGGCCACGGCGGCATGGCGGTCCTTGCCCACCCCTGTACGCTGGATCTCGACGCGGCCGAACTGCATTCCTTCGCTGCACGCCTCAGGGACGCGGGCCTGGCCGGCATGGAGGTGTGGTATCCCGATCATGACCCCGGGATGGCCTCGCTCTATGCGGACATGGCAGCGGATCTCGGCCTGCTGGCCACCGGGGGGTCCGACTTCCACGGCATCGATCCTGGCGGCTGTCTGCCCGGCGATCACGGGCTCGACGCTAAGGGGTTCGAGCTGTTCTGGAGGCACCTCACCGGAGCCGCCCCCTGATCCGTCGCCGGCCCCAGTTTTCCCTTGACAGGACCCTGCCATGTGCTTCAGCATGATTCCCCGATGAAAGCGGGGGCCGAAGCGTCCGTGCAGGCCCCGCGGCACCACGAACGAGAGCAGGAGCGCGCGACATGTTTTCCAAGAACGTCCTCGACCAGATCGGCAACACACCCATCGTATGTCTCAAGGAGGCGCTCGGCGCCAACATCTTCGCCAAGGCGGAGCACCTGAACCCGGGAGGGAGCATCAAGGACCGGGTGGCCCTGTTCATGCTTGAGGAGGCGAAGAAGGCGGGCCAGCTCAAGAACGGCGACATCATCGCCGAGCCCACCAGCGGGAACACGGGCATCGGCATGGCCCTGGTGGGCGGGGTCATGGGCCACCACGTGATCTGCGCAATGCCCGAGAATATGAGCGAGGAGCGCAAGAAGATCATCGCGGCGCTGGGCGCAGAGCTCATCCTGACACCCGCTGAACAGAGCCTCGAGGGAAGCATCAGGGTGATCCGCGACCTCCAGGCGAGCCGACCCGACGTCTACGTGCCCCAGCAGTTCGAGAACCCGAACAACCCCCTGGCCCACGAGCTCACCACGGGTCCGGAGATCTGGACCCAGCTGCGGCACCACGTGGACATCTTCGTCTCGGGCATGGGCAGCGGCGGCACGCTGCAGGGCGTGGGAAGGTTCCTGAAGGCCCGCAACAGGCACACCAGGATCGTGGCCGTGGAGCCGAAGAACGTCTCGGCACTGCTGGGACACGAGCCGGGGCTCCACCGGATCGAGGGCATCGGTGACGGGTTCATCCCCCCGGTGCTCGACACCTCGCTCATCGACGACATCATCGAGGTGACCGACGAGGACGCCTTCGAGACGAGCCGGCTGCTGGCCCGCAGGGCCGGGCTGCTGGTGGGGACCTCCGCCGGGGCCAACGTCTGGGCATGCATCCAGATGGCCAGAACGTACGGACCGGACAAGATCATCTCCACCGTGCTGCCCGACCGGGCCGAGCGCTACTTCTCCACGAGCCTCATCTAGGAGGGGAAGGCATCTGCCCAAAAACGGAACTTTTTTCTCTCCTGCCCGGAAAGCATCCCCCCTGTGGCATAATTTTATATATTATATTCAATAAAGTACGAAAAGGCCTGCCTTGGCACCGGCGTTGCAATACATGGAGACAGCATCAATCCCCGGGCACCACGGCCTTATTCCTCCTCCTCCACGGATCTCCCATCGGGGGAGATCCGTGTGCACAGGGAACAAGGCATTGCCGTCCGAACCGTTTCCTGCAAGCGGGGCCTCAAAGTCACCCTATACATTCATGCCTTTCTTGGCTATGATCTGCCCATGAGCCCGACCGTTCCCAGCACCGCAGGCTGCCACGGCTACGCGGTGAAGATCAGCGTCATCATCCCCATGTACAACGAGGAGGAGAACGCCAAGGACACCATTGCCCGCGTCACGCGCCTCATGACGGACACCGGCGAGCCCTTCGAGATCATCCCGGTGAACGACGGCAGCACGGACGGGACGCTCGGGGTCCTGGACGGGATCGCGGGGGAAAACCCCCACGTACGGGTGGTCTCCTACTGGAAGAACGGCGGCCGGGGCAAGGCCCTGCGGCACGGGTTCAAGGCGGCCCGCGGCAGGTACATCGCCTCCATCGACGCCGACCTCTCCTATGACCCCGAGTACATCGTCGAGATGGCAAGAGTCCTGGACGAGGAGGACGACATCGACGTGGTGCTCGTGAGCCCGTACATGGAGGGCGGCCGCACCGAGGGCGTTCCCAGAAACCGGCTCTTCGTCTCGAGGATCGGCAACAAGGTGATCCAGCTCGCCATGCCCGAGAAGATCCACACGCTCACCTGCATCGTGCGGTGCTACCGCAGCGAGGTCATCAGCAGCCTGGACCTGGAGTCCGACGGCAAGGAGATCCACCTGGAGATCCTCTCCAAGGTGCTCGCCATGGGGTTCCGCGTCAAGGAGATCCCGGCGGTGCTCACGTCGAGGAAAAAGGGCTCTTCCAAGTTCAGGTTCAAGTCCACCGCGGTGTCACACCTGCTCTTCACCATCTTCGAGCGGCCCACCCTCCTCTTCGGCATCCTGGGGGCCCTGCTCTTCCTCATCGGCGTCGGGCTCGGTGCGTACATCCTGCTCCTCTACCAGGCCCAGGCGCTGAACCCGAACCGGCCGCTCATCACCCTCATGGTCCTCTTCATCCTGGGCGGCATCCAGATCCTGTCCTTCGGGTTCCTCGCCACCCAGGTCCACTTCCTGCGCAAGGAGGTGCTGCTCAATCGCAAGGCCCTGGCGCACATCAAGCGCCTCGCCTCTCCGGTAAACGGCCTGGACGAGGCGCCCCGGGCGGACGGATAGGGCCGCACCCGCAGGACCGTTCCGCCCCCCCCCCGGGTAGGAACCCTGGCGACTTGACAAGGCCGGGGGAACATGGTTCAATTTTCCTTTGTAAGAGTTTCATACTGTCATACACTGACGATGCACGACCATGACAACATTCCATAAGAGGAGGACCCTATGGCAAACCTGATCCTGGATGAACGCGACCAGAAATTCACCCTGTTCGAGATGCTCGAGCTGGAGAAACTCTGCGAGTTCGAGCGCTACGCAGACTTCTCCAGGGACATGTTCGAGATGATCCTTGCCGAGGCCCAGAAGTTCGCCGTGGAGGAGATCTTCCCCACCCTTGCCGAGTCCGACAAGGTGGGGTGCAGGCTCGAGAACGGGCAGGTCCACGTGCCCGAGTGCTTCCACAAGCCCTTCAAGCTCTTCTGCGAGGCCGGGTGGAGCTGCATGTCCTTCCCCCAGGACTCGGGAGGCCAGGGGCTGCCCTTCATCATGCGCATCGCGGCGCACGAGTGGTTCATCCACAACTTCGCCTTCGTCTCGTATCCGGGCCTGGCCGAGGGGGCCGGCCACCTCATCGAGGTGTACGGCACCGAGGAGCAGAAGAAGAAGTACCTCCCGAAGATGCTCACCGGCGAGTGGGGGGGCAGCATGTGCCTCACCGAGCCCGGGGCGGGCAGCGACGTGGGCAACCTCAGCACCAAGGCGGTCCGCCAGCCGGACGGCACCTTCAAGCTCCAGGGCACCAAGATCTTCATCACCGGCGGCGACCAGGACCTCACCAGCAACATCATCCATCCCGTGCTCGCCCGCATCGAGGGCGACCCGGCGGGCACCAAGGGCATCTCCATCTTCATCGTGCCCAAGTACCTCCTGAACGCGGACGGGTCGCTGGGCAGGCGCAACGACTTCGAGATCGCCAAGATCGAGGAGAAGATGGGCATCCACGGCAGCGCCACCTGCCTCATCAATTTCGGCGACAATGGCAACTGTTATGCCGAGCTCCTGGGCGGCGAGCGCGAGGGCATGAAGATCATGTTCCAGATGATGAACGAGGCCCGCATCGCGACGGGCCTGCAGGGTCTCGGCAGCGCGAGCATCGCCTACCTCCACGCGCTCCAGTACACCAAGGACCGGCTCCAGGGATCGTCCCTCATGGACTTCAAGAACCCCGAGGCGCCCCGGGTGGCCATCATCCAGCACCCGGACGTGCGCCGCATGCTGCTGTGGATGAAGTCCAACGTGGAGGGCATGCGGGCCCTCATGTACTACGCCACCA
>CAZNGL010000149.1:0-6708 GCA_964572405.1 uncultured Bacteriovoracaceae bacterium | reverse complement strand
ATGCGGCGATGAGGGTGGTGAGGACCATGGATGCCGCGAGCTTCGGGCGGTAGGGTTTCAGGTAGGTGAGCAGTCTGCGGTAGACGGCGAGGTCCCTCATGCGGCCTCCAGCAGTTCGCAGGCCCACCGGGCCACCTCGGAGGAGGCCTTCTTCGGCCCCAGGACATGACGCAGCCCCGTGCATGCCTGTCGGGCCCTCTCGAAGCGGCCGCGGTCTTCCAGGTAGGCCAGAACGGTCTGTGCCAGGGACTCGCCGGTGAGGCCCCCCTGGATGAGCTCGGGCATGACGGTGCTTCCTGCGATGATGTTGGGCATGCCGATATGGGGGATCCTTACGAAGAGCCTGGCAAGGAGATAATTCACCAGCGACGTCTTGTAGCAGATGACGCCCGGCGTCCCCCGCAGCGCCACCTCCAGGGAGGATGTGCCGGACTTCACCATGGCCAGGTCCACCTCCGGCAGAGCGTCCGCAAGCCGCACGTCCTGGTCGGTGAGCGCGATCACGGCCGCCGCATCTATCCCGCGGGCCACGGGCAGGACCCAGTCGAGGTCCGGGTGTGTCCTCTCGATGCGCCGCTTGGCGTCCATCATGACGGGCAGGATCCGGCTGATCTCGTGGCGTCTGCTCCCGGGCAGCATGCCCATGCGCCGGGGGGGCCACGAGGCCGTGGATCCTTCCCCCTGCCCGGCCTTCTCCATGAAGGGGTGCCCCACGTACCGGGCATCGACTCCGGATGCCCGGAAGAAGGCCTCCTCGAAGGGGAAGATGACCGCCAGGCCGTCGGTGATCCGCGCCAGGGTCCGGGCCCGGGAGCTTCTCCATGCCCACGCCTGGGGCGCGATGTAGTAGAGCACCCTGATGCCGAGGTCCCTGGCGTGTCTACAGAGGCGCATGTTGAAGTCCGGCAGGTCCACGGGGATGAAAAGCGACGGCCTCTGCGTCTCCATGAACTCCTTGATGCCTGCAAAGACGCGGTGGATGTGCCTGATGCGCCGGGCCACATCCGTGAACCCCATCACCGAGAGCTCGTGCATGCCCCAGGTGCACTCCATGCCCGCCTGCTGCATCCACGGCCCGCCCATGCCGACGAACCTGTCCCCGGGCATCAGCGCCCGCAGGGCCCTGATCACCTGTGCTGCGTGCATGTCGGCGCTTGCCTCTCCGGCAACCATGAGTATCGTGCGTGCGCTCATCTCTTGGGCACTATGAGGGAATCCTTGATGGTATAGGCCATCTCCAGGGCCTTGAGCCCGGCGGTTCCGTCCACAACGACGGGTCCCTTGTGCAGGGCCGCATCCACAAAGGAGCGGATCTCGCTGGCCAGGGCGTCGGACTCGGATATGGCCAGGTGCCGGTGGGTGATCTCGCGGTCCTGCGTGAGGGTGTACACGTCGGCCTTGGCCTTGGCGAAGTCCAGGGAGATGTAGGAGTCCTTCTGGAAGATCCTGATCTTGCGCATGACGTCCGCGCTCACCCGGCTGGCCGTGATGTTCGCGATGCAGCCGTTTTCGAAGCGGAGCCGGGCGTTCGCGATGTCCACCCCGTCCGTGAGCACGGGCACGCCCACCGCCTCCATGGAGGCCACGGGGGAGCCCACCAGGGCGAGGATGATGTCAATGTCGTGGATCATGATATCGAGGATCACGTCCACGTCCGTGCCCCGTGCCCTGAACGGGCTGATGCGGTGGGCCTCTATGAACATGGGGTCGCGGATGCTCTCCTTGAGCTCCAGCAGGGCGGGGTTGAACCGCTCCAGGTGCCCGATCTGGAGGATCGTTCCCCCCTGCCGCATGGCACTGATGATGGCCTCGGCATCCGGGATGGTTCCCGCGATGGGCTTCTCCAGCAGCACCGGGATGCCGGCCTTCAGCAGGGGGATGGCCACCTCCGCGTGCAGGGTGGTGGGGACGGCCACGCTTGCCGCCTCGATCCTGTCCCTGACAGGGTCCGCCGACGTGAACGCAGGAGCGCCCACCTCGCGGGCCACTTCCGCGGCCCTGGCCGGGTCGGTATCAACGACTCCCACCAGGTCTACGTTTTCCATGGCTGCGTACTTCTGGGCATGGAAGCGTCCCAGGTAGCCCACCCCGATCACCGCCACCTTCAGCCGTTTCACCGCGCGATCCCCCTGCGGGTGGTCTTCAGGAAGTCGAGGAGCCTGCCGATCTCCGGGGCATGGGCAAAGTCCTGTTCCAGGAGGGCAAGGGCGTCCTTGAGGAGGAGGCCCTGCTTGAACAGGATGCGGTAGGCCCTCTCGATGTTCGAGATCTGCTCCTTGGTGAACCCGCCCCGCTTCAGCCCGATGGTGTTCACCCCGTAGAGCGAGGCACGGTCCCCCGAGGCCTTGGCATAGGGCACCACGTCCAGGCTCACCATGGACCCTCCCCCCACGATGGCGTAGGCGCCCACCCTCGTGAACTGGTGCACCGCGGAGAGCCCGCCGATGATGGCATTGCTCTGCACCTCCACGTGACCGGCCAGGGTCGCCTGGTTGCCCATGACCACGCGGTCGCCCACCACGCAGTCGTGGGCCACGTGGCAGTAGGCCATGATGAGATTGTGGCTGCCGATGGTGGTCAGCGCCTTGTCCTTGGCCGTGCCCCGGTTCACGGTGACGAACTCGCGGAACGTGTTGTTGTCGCCGATGGACAGGCGTGTGTCCTCCCCGCGGTAGGAATGGTCCTGGGGCGGCGTGCCGATGCTCGCATACCCCGTGAAGGTGCACGCCCTCCCGATGTCGGTGGGGCCCTCGATGAGGCAATAGGGACCCACCGCGGTGTCTTCGCCGATGCTCACGCCGTCGGAAATCACGCTGTACGGCCCTATGGTGACGCCTTGGGCAAGGGTCGCGGTGTCCGATACCCGTGCGGTGGGATCAATCCTCGGCAAGGTCCTTCACCTTCCTTTCCAGTTCCCGGACCCTCTTCAGGAGTCCGGGCAGGTTCTTGTAGACGGTCTGCACCCGCAGCCAGTGGCCGTGGTCCATGGAGGGGAACCCCGAGATCACCTTTCCCGCGGGGACATCCGAGGCGATGCCCGTCCGGGCCGCGGCGGTGACCCTGTCGCCCACGGTGATGTGTCCCGCAACCCCGCACTGGCCGGCCAGGACCACCCCGGCGCCGATACGTGCGCTGCCCGAGATGCCGGTCTGGGCCACGAGGATGGTGTGGTCCCCCACCACGACGTTGTGACCGACCTGGACGAGGTTGTCCATCTTCACGTCCGATCCGATCCGGGTGCTCGTGAGCGCCGCCCGGTCGATGGTGCAGTTGGCGCCGATCTCCACGTGGTCTCCGATGATGACGATGCCCTTCTGGGGCACCTTGACGTGGCGCTGGCCGTCCCAGGCGAACCCGAACCCGTCGGAGCCGATGACGACTCCCGCGTGCAGGATGCAGCGGGAGCCCACCACACACCTGTCGTAGACCACCACGTTGGGGTGCAGGACGGTGTGCGCGCCCACGCTGGCCTGTTCCCCGATGAAGCACCCCGGGTGGAGGACGCAGCCCTCGGATACGCATGCGCCCCTTCCCACGTATACGTGGGGGTGGATACAGGCGCCTTCATGCACCCTGGCCTCGGGGTGCACGGATGCCATGTGCGAAACGCCCGGCTGCACCGGCCTGTCGGGATAGAGAAGTGCGAGCGCCCGGGCGAAGGTGAGGTAGGGGTTGTCCGCACGGATCTGCGGGATGTCCCGGGGGAGCAGCTCCTGCACGATGATGCCCCCTGCACCACTCGCCATGGCCTTGTCGCGATACTTGGGATTGGCCAGGAAGGCGATGTCCGTGGCAGTTGCCTCCTCCAGGGTGGAGGCACCGGTGATCTCCCGGTCCTGACCCTGCAGGGTGCCGCCGAGAAGCTCTGCCAGCCTGGACAGCAGCATGGTCGTCCCTTACTTGGATTTCTTCTGCTGGTAGTGCTTGTCGAAGAGTTCCACGATGACCGCGGTGATGTCTATCCTGTCCGACGCATAGACCACCACCGGATTGGTCTTGTCCAGAATGAGGTCGATCTTGTTCTTCTTGCCGTAGTCCTTGATGATGTCCTCGAGGTCCTTGGTCCAGGGCTTCAGGATCTTCATCTCCTCGGACCTCAGGTCCTCCTGGGCGTCCTTGTAGGAACGGTTGAAGTCCTTGACCTCCCGCTCGTACTGCTTCTGGAGGTCTTCCTTGGCTTCGGGCTTCATGGTGGCGCCTTTTGCCTGGAGCTGGTCGGAGAGTCCCTTGATCCTGGCCTCCTTCTTCTTGAGGTCTGTCTCCTTGGCCTCGCTCAAGGTCTTCAGCTTCGCGAATGCCTCCTTGCCTATCTGGGAATCCGCCAGGACCTTCTGGGAATCGATGTACACGATCTTGAGGTCCTGGGCCGATGCGGTCCCTGCAAAGAAGACCACCATCAGGGCGGCGCACGCGACAGTCATGCATCTGGTCATATCTGCTCCTCTCATATGGTTTCCGTTTTTAGAAGAAGGTGCCGATGGAGAAGTCCCACCGTGACGGGGACTCGTACTCCTCCGGATTGATGACCCGGGCATACTCCAGCCGCAAGGGTCCCATGGGCGTCACCCACCTGATGCCTGTGCCATAGGACTTCTTCAGGTTCGTCAGGTCGATGCGTTTTTCGTAGCTGTTCCCCTCGTCGTGGAACACGACCCCGTACAGCCCCGGAATCGGACCCAGGGGGAAGGTGAGCTCGACGTTCATGACAAGCATCCGTTCTCCGCCGATGAAGTTGCCCAGGCTGTCCTGCGGCCCCATCTCGCCATACTTGAATCCGCGGACACTGTTCAGACCCCCCAGATCGAACCGTTCATACTCGGGGAGCGTGTCACCTCGGGCGGCATTCACTGTACCCCATCTCATTTTCAACATCAAGGCGAGTTTGTCCCTCCAGACCGGGAAGAACTGGGCCGCGGAAGCGGTGGCCCGGGTGAAGTGAAAGTCGCCGCCGAGGCCTGCGTATTCGATGGACGCACTGAGCTCCGAGCCCCGGGTGGGCCGGAAGTAATCGTTGGTGGTGTTGCGGTAGATCAGATTGGTGATGCTGCTCGTGATCCCTCCCTTGATCTCGTCCTCGCTCAGAGAGGGCTCGTAGAGGGGGTCGATGTCCTCGAGTTCGTACACGTGGGCGTAGGAATAGATGATGCTGTGCCTGAACCGTTCCCACAAGGGGTAGCCGAGCCGGATGTTTCCCCCGCTGGCCTTCTTGGTATAGTAGGTGTACTCCTTTTCCAGGTTGTAGACGCGCATGCCCAGCGACAGGTTATGGTCGAGGAGCCACGGCTCCTCCCCGTCGATGGAGAAGTTCTTCTTCTCCGGGCCGTATTCGATGCTCCCCTTGAGCTTGAGGCCGCGGCCGAACAGGTTGATCTCGCTCAGGCTCGTGGTGGCCATGGGCCCGTCCTCGGATGAGTAGGCGAAGCCGAAGGAAAAGCTGCCCGTGGTGGTCTCCT
Organism: uncultured Bacteriovoracaceae bacterium; assembly: GCA_964572405.1. Lineage (GTDB taxonomy): Bacteria > Desulfobacterota > Desulfomonilia > UBA1062 > UBA1062 > MWEI01. The sequence goes on along the minus strand of CAZNGL010000149.1, from coordinate 1,255 downwards.
CCACGTCCACCAAAAGCGACATGGTGGAGTCGTCCTTGGGGACGGGGTCGATGGTGGCGGAGCTGAAGTAGCCGAGCCTGCCGAGGCTGTCCTTGCTGTACCTGATGGCGCTCGACGAGAAGGTCGAGCCCTCCTCGATCTCGAGCTCGCGGCGGATGACCTTGTCCCTGGTCTTGGTGTTCCCCCTGATCTGGATGGTGTCGATGGTGACCTGCTTGCCCTGGGTGATGCGGAAGGTGAGCCCGATCCGGTTCTGGTCCTCCTCGGTGCTCTCGGGCTTGATCTGCGCATAGGCGTACCCCTTGTCCGTGTAGACGGCCCGCACGCTCTCCATGGCCTTCTGGATGTTCGCCCTGCTCATGACGTCGCCCGGAGCGATGTCGATGGTCTCCAGGAGCTCCTCTTCGGGAACGATGAGGTCTCCGGCCACGGCTACGGTGCCCACGGTGAACAGGGGACCTTCCGAGACCGGGATGGTGATGTAGATCCCGTCATTCTCCCGGATGTCGATCCTGGGTCTGCCCACCTTGGCCTGCATGTACCCGTTGTCGCCGTAGTACTGCTCGATGCGGAGCAGGTCCGTGTCCAGGGCCGCGTCACGGTAGGCACCCTCATGGCCGAAGATGCCGAGCGGCCAGCGGGTCTTGGTCTCCATGGCGTCCTTGAGCTTGCCCGATGGGACGTTCACGTTCCCGTCGAAGGTGATCTTCTCGATGTAGAGCTGCTCGTTCTCGGTGATGGTGAAGGTGAGGACGATCCCGCCTTCGGTGGGGCGCGTATCCGAGGTCACCTCCACGTTGTAGTATCCCCGCTGGCGGTAGGAGTCCTTGATGCGGTCGATGCTGGTCTTGAGGAGACGGGTGTTCAGGATGTCGAACTTCTTGAGCCCGATGGTTTCCAGCAGCTCCTTCTCCTTGATCTCCTCGTTGCCCTTGACCTCGATGGTCATGACCACCGGGTATTCCCTGACGACGAATGCCACGGCGTTGTCCTCGAAGGTGGCGTCGCACTTCTCGAAGTATCCCATGGCATAGATCTGCTCGATGTCCTTCTTGATGTCATTCTTGTGCAGGATGTCGCCCCTGGCGGTCTTGATGCGGAAGCGGATCGCCTCGGGGCTGATGCGGACATGACCCGTCACGGTCACGTCCCTGACCACGCAGACCCCCCTGAGGCGGAGGTACCCGTCCACGGCCTCTCCCAGGCTTGAAGCGCTGTAGCCCGTGCCCGCGGCATCGGACACCCTGATGAAGGA
>CAZNGL010000148.1:0-6719 GCA_964572405.1 uncultured Bacteriovoracaceae bacterium | reverse complement strand
CGTCCCGCCTTCTTGGGGAACAGCGCGAGGAAGGTGGTTCCCGCGTTCCACAGGGTGCTGCCGTCTGAGAGCCTCAGCGGGCACACCACCGGGATCTCCATGGCCGCGCAGTCGGCGAGGAAACGGTGCTCGTCCTCGATGGCGGTCCGGCTCCAGCGGCCGGGACGGTAGAACTTGGCGATGAGGCGCTCCCCGGAGCGGGTCTGCAGCTCGTAGACCCTGTTGATATAGCTCGGCAGCGGGATGGTGAGCCCTGTCATGGGCGTGCCCATGGCCTCCTCAACCATGTCGAGGAGCACCTCGGGGGTGAGGTGCGCAAAGTCCGGGTTTGTCTTCATGCATATCCTCCGTAGCCCCAAGGATATAGTGCAATTCCTGCCTGCTGTCTTCCAGAAACTGAACCCGCCAGGATGAATCCAGGGGCGAAGGTCCGAATTATTCTTTGACAGGCCCCGGCCTTTGACGATATCCTTTTCAGGATGTGTTACGGATGACCCGTGTGACGGCGCCTTTGTGCGGCCCGTCTTGCTCGGGGAGCGGGTGATACTGGTATCAGGGAGGAGGTTGAGGTGAAGGACGGGTACTGGCTGGTGGGGTTTCAGTATGAGTTTTCCGGAACGGTGTACAGCCTGGGCAGGATACCCCGGTGCAAGAAGGCCATGCTCAGGCACCTCAGGCCGGGCGACAGGGTGCTCGTCGCCGGGGTCGGCCACGGCACCGAGGCGGTGGAAGCGAGCAGGCTCGGCGCGGACGTGACCGCCGTTGACCTCTCCGAGACCATGCTGAAGCACTTCCGCAGGCGCATCGAGCGCGAGAACCCACCCGGCCCGATCAGGGTCGTCCACGACGACATCTTCAACGTCCGGGAACCAGGCCAGTATGACATGGTCATTGCCAATTTCTTCCTGAACGTCTTTTCCGAGACCAGGGTCAGGGAAGTGGCGAACCACCTCGGCACGCTCGTGAAGCCAGGGGGCCATTTCGTGGTGGGCGAGTTCGTGCTCCCCGAGCCGGGGTGGAGGGGGATAATCCAGAAGATCAACTGGTACATCGCCATCTCCATCTACAGCTCCACCACCGAGGCGGTGTTCCACCCCGTGTGGGACTATCCCGGACTGGTGAAGGGCGCGGGGTGCGAGATCCTGGACATAGAGTACTTCACCATAGGCGGGGTCAGGCTGTACTGGTCCATCCTGGGAAGGAAGAATCCCGCACCTGCGGTTTGAAGGAGAGGCTCGGCGTCACGAGGGGTTCTTCACCCTGAGCTTGGTCTCGATGAGCTGGCTGTGGGACAGCCTGAGAAGGCCTGCGAGCCGGTGCACCAGGTGGTCCTCGTGCCCGTCCAGCCTGCTGTCCGCATAGATCACCTTCCAGACGGACTCGATCACCGTGATCTTCTCGGTCTCGGAAAACTCCTGGTTGATGACCCGGGCGAACCGCCACAGGTCGATGCCGTTCTTCACCTCGGATCGGGCCTCCTCCAGGATGGATGCTGCATCGCGGGACCCCAGGCCGTAGGTGCGCTCGAGGGTCTCCATGATGGCATCCTGTTCCGGGGCGCTGAATTCGCCGTCGATGGCGGCAATCTCCAGGAGCAGGGCGCAGGTGGCCACCAGAACGCGGTCCTGATCCGGGGCGCCATGCCGTTTCGGTTGAGCGTCCGCGCCCGAGAACAATCTCTTCACAAGGTCGATCATGCTGTTCTCCTTGTCCGGTCCTGATCTACATCCTGCCGGTGACCCATGCCCAGGAAAGCCCGAAGAGCTCATGGCAGACCACCTCGGCCTCTTCGAGATGCCGGGCGTGGGGGAAGAGCATGCCGAGATGGAACGGTGTGTGCCGGTGGATGATGTGTCCCACAGGGGCGGGGACGGCATGGATGCCCTGGTTCCTGAACATGGCCATGGCGCGGGGCATGTGGGATGCCGTGGTGACCAGCACGCACGGCCCTTCGCCGATGATGCCCCGGATGATGAGGGCCTGCTCGCCGGTGTCTCTGGAGTGTTCCTCCACCAGGATGCGCCTGGGCTCCACCCCCAGCTCGGACGCCATGGCGGACATGAGCGTCGCTTCGGACGGCTTCTGTCCCAATCCGCCCGAGACCAGCAGCCGTGAACCGGGCAGGTTCCTCAGGATGCGGATGCCCTCGATGAGCCGGGTCTGCGACGCCGGGGACAGCTGGCTGCCCGGGGGCAGGGCCGCATCCGGGGCATGCCCGCCTCCCAGCACGACCACCCACTGCACCCCCAGCGAACGGGCCTGTCGGAGGTCGAACATTGGGTAGGCATACTCCAGGCTTTCCAGGATCGACCGGGTGCCCAGCCCGTAGGCTGACAGGACGATGAGGATGGACGCTATGGTGAGGACGAGCCTGCCAGCCTGGGGTCGGCGACCGTTCCAGGCCAGGAGCAGGCCCCCGAGCAGTGCCGCGCTCAGCACCGTCATGGGCATGAGCAGGGCGCTGATGAATTTCTTCACGAGGAACATCGCCTAGCCCCCCGGTGTGGATGCATGCAGGTCACTTGGACCATGTACCACATCGACCGGGTCCGATGAAGAGGCAAGAAGGTTCTCCACCTCGGATACCCCGGTACAGGCTGGCGTACGCCCTGCAGGACAGGGTGAGGACGGAACTGAAGAAACACGTGGGAAGTGAAAGGGAAAATGGGGGGCAGGAGATTTCCGTCACGGACCCTTCGCCGCCTTGAAATCCGATGCTGCCTTGAAGGGCAGGTAAAAGAAGACGTGGCTCACCCAGGCCAGGCACGATATGCCCAGGCAGACGATCGCGGTGAGGATCAGGCTGAGGACCCAGGCGGCATTGCCGGAATACCCGAGGAAGGCCTTCCTGATCGCCGCCGCGAGACGGAGCAGCCTGACGCACCGGAGGTTTTGTCGGGAGCACCATTCCCTGCACGCGAGAAACGCTCCTGCCGCCAGGATCACTGACACCAGGAGCGCCGGCACCGGCATGGCCAGATCGGTCCATCCGCCCGCGATCCATTCCAGGGGATAGCGCAGGGCCGCAAGAGTCCCCGCGGCAAGGGCCTCCACGATCTGGCGGACCGAGAGCTCCACATCCCACGTGAGGAGGGCCAGGACACAGACCGCTGCGATGGTGAAGGCCCATGAGACGGGGGCGCCGAGCTTCAGGGCGCGGAGGAACCGGCTGCTTCCTGCTTTCAGGATCTCCTTTTCCCGCTCCTCGAACGCAGCTGCTGCAAACGGACAGGTCTGCGCAGGCCTCCAGTGGGCCGGATCCCTGTGAGGCCACTGGCCGAAGTACTTCCGGACATACCGGTCCGCCATGTCGTAGCCATGGTTCACCAGGGCGGCGGTCTCCACGGCGCCGAACCCGTCCAGGTCGGTCCTCAGCCGTGCGATGAGGTGCTGTATCTCGGGCGGCATGGGTGTGCAGCCCCGGCCGCCCAGGGGCACCGAGTCGATGTGGAAGAACGCAAGGCCGCGGGTTTCGTAGCACGTGCGCATACGCTTTCCGAACTGTTCCGGGAGCGGCACCTCCGGGGTGGGGGTCAGCTGCGCCGAAGGCCGGCCCGCAAGCCCGAGCAGCATGCTGAACCTGCGCCTGGTGCGGAGCATGTCCTTCTGCTTTGTGGCGACGTCGTTCATGAGCACGTCCGCCATGCGTGCGCACATGCCCAACCTGCCCCTGGACACCCGCTGCTTCGAGTGGAAGAGCCCGCTCGTGTCGCTCACGATGAGCCAGGTGCAGTTCTCCTCGATGAGGGCGTCCAGCCCCATGTTGTCGTACACCCCGCCGTCGGTGAGACCGAGCCTGGTCACGTGCAGGTCGTCGTAGAAGCCCAGGATCTGGAACGGGGGGAACACAGGGGGGAAACACGCGGATGCGCCCACCGCATCGCCCACGGTGAGGTGGTCCCAGTCCGAGGCGATGTGCCCGGACACCACCTCTGCGGAGCGGAGCAGGTAGAGCTCGAGGAAGAACTGCAGGACGAGGTCCCGGAACGGTTCCCTGCCGGGTGAGACCGTCATGGGTTCCAGTCTGTACGCCAGCTCCTCGTCCACCTGGCGCATGGCCTCCCAGAAGACGTCCAGGTGTTCCTGCACCGTCATGCCCCCGTCGATGGGAGGAGTATGTCTCATCCCCTTCAGGATGTACCAGGCCGACAGCTTCATCCTGCGCAGGGTGCCGAACTCCATGCCCGGCAGGAGCCCGGGAAAGCCTTCCACCAGGAACAGTACGTCCCAGGGACGCAGGCCCCTGTTCTCGTCGTAGCGCCTGCCCGTGCGCCACCACAGGGCAAGGGAGACGGTCCCGTATTCGTAGGAGTCGCCGTTCATGGTCACCACCTGAGATTCCCGGGACTGGTCGAGACGTTTCTGCAGGAACGCGGTCTCATGGGCATGGAACAGCTTCCGCCTGAGGAGCAGTTCCTGGAGCTCCCCGTCGTTCCGGAAATATCCGAGCCGGCTGTCGCCGATCTCGGAGCTGCTGAACCTGAAGGGGCTGCCCGTGTTGAGCGAGGTGGCGTTCAGCACCAGCTTGGGGATGGAGGAACCGCCAGAGGCAGCCTGGCTGAGGTTATGGGCGTCTATTCCACCGGCGGGCTCGTCACCGCCGGGCTTGATCTTCAGTTCCCTGAGGGCGATGGCGCCTGGACGGCCCGGCACGGGGTGCACATCCTTGAGCCCGGATACCGCGTCCCGGTAGATGTGGCGCTCATACAGCCTGGCCATGGATTGCGACACGGTCATGGGGGTGGTGATGATGCGGAACAGCCTGAAGGGGTTCATGAGGAGCCTGGTGCGAAGGTTCCTGCCGATGGCCGTGGTGAGAAGGTCTTGCACCTCGTCCATAACCGCGATGTACTGGTCCCGCGACAGGGAGCCGTGCTCGTCCATGTACCGCTTCAGCACAAGCATGTACAGGGCACCGATGATGGAGCCGCCGGATACCGTGGAGAGCACCTGCACGTGCCTGAGCAGGTCGAGTTCGGCCAGCCGTCTCAGCACCCCCAGGTGGAAGAGCGAGGCGCGGAACCCGCCGCCCGCCAGAGCGATGCCGAGCTTGTCCCGTTTTCCGTTCTGAGCCGTATGCACGAGGACCTCCCGATGGGTGACGATGAGATGCAGATGTGGAAACGTTCAGTCAGGCACGTGGCCGAACCCGAGGAACCGGCCCATCCTGCTGAACACGTAGGAGAAGCCCTGCACGCGGGGGCTCCAGTTCTCCTCGATGGTGTAGAGCATGTCGTCTTTGAGCTGGCGCATCAGCCCCACATGGCCCTTCCATCCCTCGAGCCGCTCACGCCACCACACCATGATGTCGCCTGTTCGTATGCGGGTTGGCTGAACGTGGCGATGGAAGAACATGCGCTCAGGAATGCCAGCGCTGTCAGCCATATGACCACCTGTTGGATTGTTCTCGTCAGCATGCTCTCGCTCCTTCCGAGGCGGGTAAGATTGCCGGACAGGGGTGAAGATGCCTCGATATCTTCATCAACGTTCATGCCGGGACACGATGCAAGGGTATGGCTGGAGACGGATGGCCTGTTTCGACAGCTCCGCCGGGACAGGTGGGTATCTGATGATGGGAAGGAAGGACTGTCTTCAGTTGTCGTGTTGTCACATGTCCGCTCTGGGGGAGCGGGCTCAAACGTCATTACACGGGAGGTATGATTACTTCCCTTTCATAAGAAGTCAAGGGGATGATGAATGATCTTTCCGGGCCCGGGTGGCAGATGAGCCCGGCGACTTGATTCCCCAGAGGGCTTGAGCCTCTACCGCAGCCGCGGGTCCACTGCGTCCCGGATCCCCTCGCCCAGCAGGTTGTAGCCGAGCACGGTGACGAGGATGGCCATGCCCGGGAAGAAGGAGAGCCACCAGGCGATGCCCAGCACGCTCTGGCCCTGGGTGAGCATGTTGCCCCAGCTCGGGGTGGGAGGTTGCACCCCGATGCCCAGGAAGGACAGGGCGCTCTCCGTGAGCACGGCGGACGCCACACCCAGGGTGGCCGAAACCAGCACCGGGGCCAGGGCGTTGGGGAGGATGTGGCCGAAGATGATGCGCGGCGCGCTCGCTCCCATGGCCTTGACGGCCAGCACGAAGTCGCGTTCCTTCAGGCTCAGGAACTCGGCGCGCACCAGTCGCGTGATGCCCATCCACGACGTGAAGCCGATGACGGCCATGATGTTAAAGATGGACGGCTCCATGAACGCGATGACGGCCAGGATGAGGAAGAAGGAGGGGAAGCACAGCATGATGTCCACGAAACGCATGATGACGATGTCCACGAGCCCGCCGTAGTACCCCGAGACCGCGCCCAGCAGGGTGCCGATGATCACCGCGATACCCACGGCCACGAAGCCGACCTTGAGCGAGATCCCGGCGCCGTAGAGCATGCGGGTGAACACGTCGCGGCCGAGGTCGTCGGTGCCGAAGAGGTGCGCTGCCGACGGCGGGGCCAGGATGTTGTCCACGTCGATGGTTGCCGGGTCGTAGGGGGCGATCACGGGCGTGAGCACGGACAGGGCGAAGAACCCGAGCACGATGGTAAGCCCGGCCACGGCCAGCCTGTCGCGCAGCAGTCGGGAGAGAAAGTCCATGTCAGGCCACCCGTATCCGCGGGTCCGCGATGCTGTAGCAGATGTCCGCGATGAGGTTGCCCATGAGCGTCAGCACGGCGCCGATGGTGAGGCTGCCCATGATCATGTTGTAGTCGCGCATCATGATGGCCT
>CAZNGL010000147.1:0-6847 GCA_964572405.1 uncultured Bacteriovoracaceae bacterium | reverse complement strand
CAGGGTGACGGTGCAGGAGCCTGATCAGCTCCGCACCCGTATACCCCGTGGCCCCCAGGATACCGATGGAGATGGTCAATGAAACACTACCTCTTGGAGAACTGAGGACGCTTGCGGGCCTTGTGGAGGCCGTACTTCTTGCGTTCCACCATGCGGGGATCCCTGGTGAGGAACCCGGCTGCCTTCAACTTGGACCTGAACCGTTCCACGTCGAAGGATGCGAGCGCCCGCGAGATGCCGTGGCGCAGCGCACCCGCCTGGCCGGCGATACCGCCGCCCGAGACCGTCGCGTATATATCGAACTGCCCCCTGGTGTCGGTGATCTCAAAGGGCTTGCGCGCCGAGATCTCCAGGGTCTCTCGGCCGAAATACTCGGCAATGGGCCTGCCGTTCACGCTCATCTCCCCGGTGCCCGGCGAGAGCCAGACCCTGGCGGTGGCATTCTTCCTGCGTCCTGTGGCGTATGTCTTCTCTGCCATACTCGTTCTTCCCTCTTACAGATTGATCGCCTGAGGCTTCTGGGCCTCGTGCGGATGGTTTGCGCCGGCATATACCTTGAGCTTCCTGAACATGGCCCTGCCGAGGCTGTTCTTCGGCAGCATGCCCTTCACCGCGTGCCTGATCACCTTTTCGGGCTTCTTCTTGAGGATGTCCTTCACGGTGGCGCTCTTGAGGCCTCCCATGTATCCGCTGTGGCGGTAATACGTCTTCTGCTCGACCTTGTCGCCGGTGAGCCTCACCTTCTCGGCATTGATGACGACCACGAAATCGCCCACATCAGAATGCGGGGTGAACTCCGGCTTGGTCTTGCCCCTGAGGATGGATGCGGCCTGCACGGCCAGCTTGCCGAGCACCATGTCCGTGGCGTCGATCAGCACCCAGCCCCTGTCCACCTCGCCCTTTTTCGCTTGAAATGTACCCATTGCGCACTACTCCTTAGCTCGTCAAATAGGGCACGGATATAACTGAAAGACTTATCCGTTGTCAAGTGCCGATGCATCACCGCGGCAGCCCCCGGGAACTGCCGGAGTATGACGGAACGTGGACCGCCTTTCCAGCGGTACTTACCGTGCTCCGTGCATCGTGCAGGAAGAGCGCCCGGGCTATCTCCCGCACGCCTCTCTCAGGCGCCTGCCGAAGCGGGTGAACCGGGGCCTGCTCCTGCTGTTCTCCACGCCGAGCCTCAGTGCCCGGGCAGAGCCGATGGTCAGGACCAGGTCCCTGCCCCGGGTCACGGCCGTGTAGAGCAGGTTTCTCGCCAGCATGACATAGTGCTGGGTGTGCACGGGCAGGACCACGACAGGATACTCCGAGCCCTGGGCCTTGTGGATGGTGGTGGCGTAGGCCACCACCAGGTCCTCAGCATCGGCGGCGTTGTAGAACACGACGCGGTCGTCGAAGCCCACCTGGAACGAGCCGTCGGTCTCGTTGACGTCCAGCAGGCGGCCGATGTCGCCGTTGAAGACGTCCAGCTCGTAGTTGTTCCGGGTCTGCATGACCTTGTCGCCCACGCGGAACTCCAAGCCCCCCCTGCAGTACGGCCGGCCCCTGGGGTTCAGGGCGAGCTGCAGGCGCCTGTTCAGGTTCTCCACCCCGAGGATGCCCTTGTGCATGGGACTGAGCACCTGCACGTCCGTGACGGGGTCGAGGCCGTGCGCGCCGGGCAGTTCCACGCTCACCTGGCGGATGACCTCGTCCAGGATCTTCTCCGCGTCTTCCTCGGGGATGAAGCGGTAGTCGCCGCCTTCCGGGAGGACCTCGGGCATGAGGCCCCGGTTGATGCGGTGGCTGTTCACGATGATGCTGCTGGCCAGGCCCTGCCGGAAGATGGCGTCCAGCCTCACCACGGGCAGCACCCCGGAGGTGACGATGTCCTTCAGGCAATCGCCGGGCCCCACCGAGGGCAGCTGGTCCGCGTCCCCCACGCACACCAGGGTGGTGCCTGGGGAGACGGCCTTCAGAAGGTGATGCAGGAGCACGATGTCCACCATGGAGAACTCATCCACGATGATGAGGTCGGCCTCCAGGGGGTTGCCCCCGTCGCGCTGGAACGCGCCCGTGCTGGGGTTGAACTCCAGGAGCCGGTGGATGGTGCAGGCCTCCCCGCCCGTGGCCTCGGTCATGCGCCTGGCCGCCCTGCCCGTGGGCGCGCACAGGAGGATCCGCGCTTCGGCCTGCCGGAACATGTGGAGGATGGCCGTGATGGTGGAGGTCTTGCCCGTGCCGGGTCCGCCCGTGAGCACCATACACGTGCTCGCAGCCGAGCACTCCACCGCCTCCTTCTGCCTTGCGGAGAGCTCGATGCGGAGCAAGTCCTCCATCCAGGCCACGGCGCGGCCGGCATCCAGGCCCACCGTCTCCTTCGGCGCCGCCACGAGGGCTGCCAGGCTCAAGGCGGATCCCCTTTCCGCCTCGTACAGGGCACCATGGTACACCGCGTCCTCGGCCCGGTTCCCGTCAGCTGCCTTTTCCACATGCACGCAGTTCTCCGACTCGAGGTCGGCCAGGTGAGCGAGGATCGTCTCGGCTCCGGTGCGGAGCAGCTTCTCCGCCTCCTGCAGGAGCAGGGGCCGGGGGAGGTAGACATGCCCCTGCATGGAGGACCTCTCCAGCAGGTGGAGTATGCCCGCGCGGATCCTCTCCGGCGAGTCCGGGGCCATGCCCGCCTTCATGGCGATGCGGTCCGCGGTGAGGAACCCCACGCCCGGTATGTCCACGGCGAGCCGGTAGGGGTTGGTCCTGACGACATTGATGGTCTGGGCCTCGTACCGCTTGAACACCCTGGCGGCCAGCCCTGCGGTGATTCCCTGGCTGTAGAGGAACACGAAGGTGTCCCGCCGGCTGAGGTGGTCGGCCCATGCCCTGAGGATGGCATCGGCCCGCTTCCGTCCGATGCCCGCCACCTCCCGGAGCCGGTGGGGCTCTGCGTCGATGACGTCGAAGGTGTCCATGCCGAAGGCATCCACGATGCGGCGGGCGAGTTCGGGCCCGATCTCGTCGATCTCGCTGGCCAGGTAGGCCCGGATGCCGTCCGCGGTCACCGGGGGCCTGGCCTCGAACTCGCTGGCCTGGAACTGGGGGCCGTACCGGGGATGGTCTGTCCAGGAGCCCTTGAACTGGTAGAGGTCACCCGGCCGCGGCGCCGGCATGTAGGCCACCACGGTGACGGACTCCTCCGCCTCGCCCAAGAGCCTGACCCGGGCGATGGTGTAGCCCGTGTCGTCCCGGTGGTAGCGCACGTGCTCGATGACGCCGGAGAACACGACCACCTGCTCGTCGAGGCCGCCGCTTCCCCGGGCGCCCCCTGCGCTGGTGGAATCCTTCCGCATTTGCCCCTCTCCCCGCTTTCCCCCTGTCCGGGGGCAGGGCCTTCGCCCCCCCGGAACAGGTTCGTTCCGCACCGGTTGTAGCACAAAAGCCCTGCGGGCATGAAAGGAAAACCAGGGGAACGGGAAGGATCACGCACTGGCGCAGACGGTTCTTCCTCATTATTATACAGCACGGGATGTCACTGGAATGAAATGGGGAGGTGAGACAGCGTCATGGCCCGACCGGTGCGAGTGGTGGAGCCCGGCCGACCCCACCACGTGATCCAGCGGGGCAACAGGCGGCAGCGGGTGTTCTTCCGGGACGACGACTACCGGGAATACCGGGGCCTGGTGGCCCACTGGTGCTCCTTCTACGGTGTGGAGGTGTGGTGCTACTGCCTCATGCCCAACCACGTGCACCTCCTTGCCGTCCCCTGCTCCGCTGATGCCCTGTCCCGGGCCTTCGGCCAGGCCCACCGCAGGTACACCCGCATGATCAACTCCCGCCACGGCTGGACGGGGCACCTCTGGCAGGGCAGGTTCACGTCCGCCCTGGTGGACAACGACTCTCTGCTGGCCACTGCCCGCTACATCGAGCTGAACCCGGTGCGCGCACGCCTGGCGGCCAGGCCCGAGGACTATGCCTGGAGCAGCGCGGGGACCCACGTGGACGGCAGGCCCGACTTCCTGGCCCGGGGCGGACCCTTCGCGGGACTCCTCCCGCAGTGGCGCGAATTTCTGGAAGGCCTGCGCGACAGGGGACCAGTCGCACGGCAAAGAGCTCCGGGGCAGGGACACTGCAGCTCCCCTGTCATCGAACAGGAGGTACCATGAAAAGACAGATAACCCAGGACGACATCATCTACTTCATCATGACGGATCGCTTCTTCGGCAGAGACAAGCGCTCGGTGGACGGGTCGGACACGAGCATCCACGGGGGCACCCTGGACGGCATCGTGGAGAAGCTCGACTACCTCGGCGAGCTCGGCGTGACCGCCATCTGGGTGACACCGGTGTACGAGAACATCGGGCGCTCAGGCGCCACGGAGCCGTACCACTACTACTGGCCGAGCCGGTTCGACCGGATGGACGCCCGCCTGCTGGACGGCACCCGGCTGCCCCGCTCGACGGCCATGAAGACCTTCGGCAGGTTCGTGAACCTGTGCCAAGCAAGGGGCATGAAGGTGGTCCTGGACATGGTGGTGAACCACGCCGGCTACGGCGCCGCCGCCAACTTCGACCCCTCGTGGTTCAACGTGGGCGGATCCGGCGACATCAAGGGCGAGCTTTCAGGGCTCCCGGACTTCAACCATGACAACCCCCAGGTGCTGGATACCTTCATCAGGAATATCGAGGACTGGATCACCAGGGGCGGGGTCACCAACATCCGCATGGATACGGCCAAGCACGTGGAGCCCAAGTTCTGGCACTACTTCAAGTCGCAGATCCACGGCCGGTACCCCGACGTGTACCTGCTGGGCGAGGTGCTTCTCGAGGGCAGGGAGAACGTCAAGGACCTGCTCATGTACCAGAACTACCACGACTTCCACTCCATCTTCGATTTCCCCCTGTGCACGGCCCTGCGGTCTACCCTCATCTATGACGACAGCCTCCGGTCCTGGCTCGCCAGGCCGCGCCTGCACGACCAGGAACCCCTGGGCGTGCTCGACGACGACAACCCGTTCAAGGGCGGGTACCGCAACGCCAACGCCCTGGTCACCCTGCTCGACAACCACGACCTGGAACGGCGGATCATGAGCCACGCCAGGACACGGCACCCGGGAGAAGGCGAGGGGCTGGAGTGGGCCAGGAAGGTCACCAGGCTCTGCCTGGGGGCCCTGTTCACCATCCGGGGCATACCGCAGCTCTACTACGGCACCGAGGTGGGGCTCGAGGGGTGGAAGACGCCGCAGGGAGACTGCGACCTGCGCCGCGATTTCCCCTGGCAGGTCATCGGGCCTGACAACCATCCGAGGCCCGAGTTCGCCGGGGAGCGCGAGATCTACGAGTGGACCCGCGACCTCATCCGCCTGCGCAGGGGCAGCCCGGCGCTCAAGTACGGGACCACCATCACCCTGTGGTCGGACGACCTGGTATACGCGTTCCTGCGCATCGCCACGAACGACGTCTGCTTCGTGATCATCAACAACGGCTATGAACGGATGCCCGTACCCATCCGGGTGAACCTGAATCCGGGGGTCGTCCCCCGGCGGTTCATCGACATGGCGACCCGGGGACTGAGACACTGGAAGACCGGTGAGCCCCTGAGCGTTCAGGACGGGTCTGCGGTGGTGACGGTGGAAGGCAAGACCATCGATATCTTCTGCCTGGGCGACGCCTGATTCCGTCTCACCGGCGGGGCGGGACGGGGTGCCGGCCTCAGTGCGGGGTGCCCGAGGCCTTCAGCAGCATGACGTATACGTCATCCTGGGTCCTGGGGCTGCACAGCCCCACCTTTTCCCTGATGTACCCGGCGGTCTCGCTGACGTCCCGCTCGAACCAGTCGTCGCAGCCCTCCTGGGTGATGTCGCTCTCGATGAGACCGGCGGACATGCTCAGCTGGTTCATCACATCCCTGCTGGGGGTCTCGGGGTTGCAGAGCACTTCCAGACACAGCTTCTGGATGGCATCGACCTTGCGCATGCATACCTCCCTCTGGTGAGCGTTGCTTCAAAACCCTTTCTGTGGACATGCATCCATGGCGTGAACCCGTCATTACACTCTATCGGGAGGTTCCAATGTTCCTTGAGTTTTCAGGGGCTGGAGACCGGACGGATGCGTGATCCGGTGTCATGTCGCATTCACGGACAGGCGTGGCTCCGGCCCACGCACGGCCCTGGCCGATCTGCCAGTACCCGTGCCGCCAGGGCACGCACAGCCCGTCGAAGGCATCGAGCACAACGGTATTGACACTTATCCAATACCTGCTAGGGTGTTCCCCATTCCATTCTCATGGGGGAGCAGGGCGTGAAAAACGTTGAGATGAGTACTGAAGGCACTATCCTGACCATCAAGGTCGACCTCACCAGGGAGTTCGGCCCGTCCTCATCGGGCAAGACCATCATCATCGCTTCCACCGAGGGGAACGTGTCCATCGAGGGGCACGAGGAGATCAAGGTGGGGCTGAACGTGTACAAGAAGAGGTCGGCAGGCTAAGACCTAACAGAGGACCCTTCAACCCGATCCTGGCCCAGACGACCTCATCCGCGATCGTGGGCACCGACGACCGCATGGAAGTGTCGGTACCGCGGTGCAGGAACTGTCGATCGGGGGAGACACCCCGATATTCGCACGTTTCATGCAATCCGGTTCGACATTCCATCGAACGGAACCAGGGCCGTCATGACCCTGCCCGGGCCGGGAAGTGAGCCGCGGTTCAGTTAATATCATTTGATAACAATATGTTACAATTTATTTTTCATCTTTCATCAATGTTGGCACACTGCATGCTTTTAAGAGCGCATCAAGCAATCATGAAGGAGGGCAGTGAACATGAAAAGGACAATCCAGACGATAATCGTGGCAATGTTCGTGGTGAT
>CAZNGL010000146.1:0-6935 GCA_964572405.1 uncultured Bacteriovoracaceae bacterium | reverse complement strand
CCTGGAACCCCGCCACGGACAGGTCCTTTTCGGTCTTGACGATGCCGAACTGGGACGCCGTCTCCACGGGCATGGGGACCACCCCGATGGTCACGTCCGCCTTGCGGTTGACGTGGAACCTCACCATGTCCAGGTAGTTCATCTGGTAGATATGGTCCCCGGAGAGGATCAGGGTATATTCCGGCATGTCGTGCTGCAGGGAGTAGATGTTCTGGAACACCGCGTCCGCGGTGCCCTCGTACCAGCTGCTCCCGATGCGCTGCTGGGCAGGGATGTCGTAGATGAACTCCCCCATGGGGTATGAGAAGAACTGAAGCCAGCCCCTCTGGATGTGCCGGTTCAGGGAGTGGGACTTGTACTGCGAGAGCAGGTAGATCCTCTTCAGACCCGAGTTCACGCAGTTCGAAAGGGTGAAGTCTATGATGCGGTACATGCCGCCGAAGGGCACGGCCGGCTTCGCCCGGTCCTTGGTGAGCGGATAGAGCCGTTCTCCCTTTCCTCCTGCCAGGACAACCACCTCGATATCATTCACATCGACAAAGGGCATCATTTTCCTATCAGCTCAAAGATGGCGCTCTTGAGCTTGCTGAGATCGTGGGACTTCACGACAAAGGCGTCCGCTGCCATGGCCAGGGCGTCATCCTTGTAGCTGGGGTACGCCGTGTGGATGACCACCGGTGTCTCGTGCCTGAGCTTGAGGATGTGTCCCATGGTCTCGAACCCGTCCATGGCCGGCATCCTCAGATCCAGGATGATGAGGTCCGGTTTCTCGTTCTCCCTGTTCTGGAGGATGGACAGCGCCTCCCGTCCGTTGGAGGCAATAGAAGTCGAATATCCCTCGTCATTGAGCTCCTGCCGGAGGAGCTCCTGGATATTCCGGTCGTCTTCTATGATGAGGATCCGCTTCATCTTGAATAATATTAATGAGATGATGCCGGCAAGTCAAACCTTTTACGCATCCCGTTCCTTCTCAGGACCCTGTTTCCCGCTCTCCCTCAGTCGTGGACGGGCTTCGTGGCAAGGGATACCCTGCCGTGCCCCGAGGTCCTCAGGGCGTCCAGCACATCCATGATCCTGTGGTAGGGAATCTCGCGGGACGCCATGATGACGATCTCCCGGTCCCTGGGGAGCCCCGTCACGGCCTGCCGGTCAGCCTGCTTGCCGTCGATGACCACCTGATCGGGCAGGACGATGACCGTGACGGTGTCGGACACCACGCTCTTCCCGCTGATGGTGGCGGGGAGGTCCACCTCGCTCAGCATGAGCGGACTTCCTATGGTGAGCAGAAAGAAGATCTGCAGGAGGAAGACCACGTCAACCAGCGGGGTGACGTCAAGAACCGTACTCCTCCTGTCCTCTCGTTTCTTTCTGAACCTCATGGTTATCCCCTTTGAGGTATTCCAGTATCCTGGCCGAGGTGCGCTCCATCTCCAGGACCAGATAATCGCTCCGGGCGATGAGGAGCCGGTAGCATACGAAGACGGGAATGCCAATGGACAGGCCCACCACCGTGGTGATGAGCGCCTCCGAGATGCCCGCAGCGAGCAGCTGGCTGGAATGTGTGCCCGTGACGCTCACGGCCTGGAAGGAGGTGAGCATGCCCGTGACCGTCCCGAGAAATCCCAGCAGGGGGGCGATGGCGGCGATGATACCCAGGATGTCGATGTACCGCTCGATGGAGTACGCCTCGGTGGCGCCCGCCTCCTCCATGTAGTCCTTGATGATCTCCCTGCGCATGCCCGCGTTCTTGATGGCCATCATGATGATGGGGCAGATGGGGGAGGTCCCCCGCTTCAGGAGCTGCTCGATGTCGCCGAGCCTTCCCATGCGGGTGAGCCGTTCCACCTCCTCGATGAGGTCCCTGGGGATGATCTTGTTCTGCCGCAGGGCGAGAAGACGCTCGATGATAATGGCCAGGGCCACCACCGAACAGGCAAGCAGTGGCCACATCAGGGGGCCGCCTTTCAAGAAAAACTCCCAGAGTGTCATACTGTCTCCTGGAAAAGATCGGAATGACTTGTCCCCTTATCACACAAATGCCGCCTGCGATCAACTCATCAAAGATAGACTTGATAAATATAATGTATGGTTGCTAACATGGTATCGATGGAACGCACAGAAAATACGGGAAGCATGAAACGACTCGTGACCGTGAGGTTCGACAGCATACCCACGCCGTACATCTTTGACGCCCAGGACCTCGACCTCGCCCAGGGCGACATGGTGATCGTAAGCACAGAGGCAGGCCTGTGCGCGGCCCGCGTGATCGGATACACCCGGGAGGAAGAGGCCTCCCGTCTCGAAGACGTCAAGCCGGTGGTGCGCAAGATGACGGAGGAAGACCGGGCCAGGCTCGAGCGTATCCACGCAAAGGAACGGGACTGCCGTGACTTCTGCGTGGAGCGCATCAGGGCCAGGAACCTGGCCATGAAGCTCATCCTCGTGGAACAGCTCTTCGACGAGAACAAGATCACCTTCTACTTCGTGGCCGAAGGGAGGGTGGACTTCCGGGAGCTCCTCAAGGACCTGGTGGAGCGTTACCGCACCCGCATCGAGCTGCGCCAGATCGGCACCCGGCAGGAATCCGCCATGCTCGGCGGCATCGGAAGCTGCGGCAGGGAGCTGTGCTGCGCCACCTTCCTCACCAACTTCCAGCGCATCTCCGTGAAGATGGCCAAGAACCAGAACATGACGCTCAACCCCACCAAGATCTCCGGGCTCTGCGGCAAGCTCAAGTGCTGCCTCGCCTACGAAAAGGAATCCTATTCGAACCTCATCGAGAACCTCCCCAAGCCGGGCAGGAAGGTCTTCCTCGCCGACGGCGAGGCAACGGTGGTGAGCATCAATGTCATCAACCAGACCATCGTGGCCAAGCTCACCGACCGGAGGTTCGTCAAGGCGCACGTCTCCGACATACTCACCGAGGAGGAGTTCCGGCAGCTCCCGGAGCAGAAGGGGCCCGTCCTCCACGAGCGGGACAGGGTCCGTATGGCCGAAGAGCGCCCCGAGGAGGAATCTCCCATGGTGCCCATGATCGCCGAGAAGCCCAAGCCGAAGAAGCGCCGCCCCCGGAACAGGGGCGCGAGGAGAAAGAGGAGCAAGCAGCCATGAAGCAGCACTTCTACGTCACCACCCCCATCTACTACGTGAATGCCCGGCCTCACCTGGGTCACGTCTATACCACGGTCATCGCAGACGTCCTGGCCCGCTTCCACAAGCTGCTCGGTGAAGAGGTCTTCTTTCTCACCGGAACGGACGAGCACGGGGACAAGATCATGGAAACGGCCAGGGACCTCGGGACGACCCCGAAGGAGCTGGCCGACGAGAACAGCCAGCGGTTCCGCGACCTCTGGCCCCTCATCCAGGTGGAGAACGACCGCTTCATCCGCACCACGGAGCCCGACCACGTGAAGACCGTGCGGCGCATCCTCCAGGACGTCTACGACAGGGGCGACATCTATTTCGGCGAGTACGGCGGGCACTACTGCACGGGCTGCGAGCGCTTCATGACCGAGACCGAGATGGTGGACGGCAACTGCCCTATCCACCAGAAGCCGCTCACCTTCGTCCAGGAGCAGAACTACTTCTTCCGCATGGAGAAGTACCGGCCGTGGCTCATCGAGTACATCCAGAGCCACCCTGACTTCATCAGACCGGAGCGGTACAAGAACGAGGTCCTGGGCATGCTGAGAGGCCCCATCGACGACCTGTGCATCTCGCGGCCAAAGAAGAGGCTGTCCTGGGGCATCGAGCTGCCCTTCGACCCCAACTATGTCTGCTACGTCTGGTTCGACGCCCTCATCAACTACCTCACCGGCATCGGTTACCCGGACGGCCCCCGTTTCC
The DNA here is from genome assembly GCA_964572405.1 of uncultured Bacteriovoracaceae bacterium. GTDB lineage: Bacteria > Desulfobacterota > Desulfomonilia > UBA1062 > UBA1062 > MWEI01. The sequence goes on along the minus strand of CAZNGL010000146.1, from coordinate 3,089 downwards.
AGGACTACTGGGCACAGGCCCAGCACCTGGTGGGCAAGGACATCCTCAAGCCTCACGCGGTCTACTGGCCCACCATGCTCAAGGCCATGGGCCAGGAGCCATACCGGAACCTGAACGTGCACGGGTTCTGGAACGTGGACGCCACCAAGATGTCCAAGAGCCTGGGCAACGTGGTGGACCCCCTGGACATGAAGAACAAGTACGGGGTGGACGCCTTCCGGTACTTCCTGGTGAGGGACATGGTCTTCGGCCTGGACTCGAACTTCTCGGAAGAGGCCCTTGTGGAGCGCTACAACGCCGATCTGGCCAACGACCTGGGCAACCTGGTGAGCAGGAGCGCCAAGATGGTGGCCAAGTACTTCGACGGTGTGCTGCCCTCCCCGGACGGCCCGACCGAGGACATGGACCGGGAGCTCAGGGACCTCGCCGCAAAAGTCGTCCAGGATTACACGGCAAAGATGAAATCCCTGGAGCTCCACACCGCCCTCATGGCAGTGTGGTCGCTGGTCTCGGCGCTGAACAGGTACATCGACCGCACCGCACCGTGGGAGCTCGCGAAGAAGGACATGCAGCGCCTGGCCGTGGTCATGTACACCGTCATGGAGGCCATCCGCTTCGTGGCGCTCCTCGTGTTCCCCGTCATGCCCGGCGTCTCCCGGAAGATCCTGGACATCGTGGGGGCCGGCGCAGACCTCTCCATGACCGACCTGGGAACCTTCGGGCTGCTCAGGCCCGGCACCGCCATCGGCCAGGTCCAGGCGCTCTTCCCCCGGGTGGAGAAGATCGTCGCCGCCGGGGCGCAGCCGAAGCCCCCGGAGGAGAAGAAGCCTCCCAAGGAGAAGAAGGGAGAAGCAAAAGAGGTCAACGTCATTGACATCAGCGAGTTCGGGCGTATTGAGATCAAGGTGGGGAGGATCCTCTCGGCCGGCGCGGTGGAGAAGTCGGACAAGCTCGTGATCCTGAGCGTTGATGTGGGCAGGACCATCCAGGTCGTGGCGGGTATCGGCAAGGCCTACGCCCCTGAAGAGCTCGTGGGCAAGCATGTCGCCGTGGTGACCAACCTGAAACCGGCGACCCTCATGGGCCTTGCCAGCGAGGGGATGCTCCTCGCCACGGACACCGCCGACGGCAGGCTCACCCTGGTGGGGTTCGACCGGCCGCCCAGGTTGGGCGCGCGGATCAGGTGAGGAGACAGACATGCAGAAGGTCCCCATGGAACTGGTCAGGCCCGGCATGGTGCTCGCCCGGACCGTGACCAACGACGCGGGCATGGCCCTGTGCGGGGAGGGCACCGAGCTCACCGACACCATCATCGAGCGCCTCAGGCGGATGAACGTGTCGCACCTCACCCTGAAGGGCCACCCCGTGGACATGGGCGACACCAAGACCGCGGAGCAGAAGATCGAGGAGCTCCAGGCCCGCTTCGTTCGGGTGCGCAACGACCCCCTCATGGAGAAGATCCTCGCCGCGTCCGAGCAGGCCGTCGCCATGCTGGACGAAGAGCGGAAGGCCCAGGAGGCCGCGGAAGGAGGGGGGTCATGAGCTCCAAGGTCCAGCACCTCAAGGTGCTCGCCCGGAAGATCCAGAGCCTGCCCACGCTGCCCAAGGTGGTGGAGAAGCTCATGACCATGGTGGAGAGCCCTGACGTTTCCCCCAAGGACGTGGGCAAGCTCATCTCCTCTGACCAGGTCCTGGGCGCCCGGGTGCTCAGGCTGGTGAATTCGCCCTTCTACGGCTTTCCCGGGAGGATCTCGTCCATCAGTCACGCCATCATCCTGCTGGGGTTCAACGTGATCAAGGGCGTGGTCCTGTCGGCCTCGGTCTTCGACCTCATGGAGCGGTCCATGGTGGGGCTCTGGGAGCACTCCCTGGGCTCTGCCATCGTGTCGGGCGCCATCAGCAGGAAGCTGGGTCTGGCCGAGCCCGAGGAGATCTCCACCGCCGCGCTGCTCCACGACATCGGGAAGGTCCTGGTGAGGGTCTCCCTGAGCGCGGACTACGACAGGATCGTGGATGTGGTGAAGACCAGGCAGATATCCTTCCGGGAGGCGGAGCTCGAGGTCCTGGAAGTGGACCATGCCCGGATCGGGCAGTGGCTGTCCAGGGAGTGGAGCCTGCCGGAAAAGCTCTCCATCCCCATTGCCGAACACCATGACCCGGACGGCGCCGTCAAGTTCAAGGACCGCGTCGCCGTGGTGCACATCGCGGATGCCCTCGTGCGGGCGTGCGGCATCGGGTATGGCGGAGACCCCTGGGTGGGGCAGATCTCGCGCAAGGCATGGGACTCCATCGGCATGGACTCCCTGGACCTGAGGGCGCTGATGAAACAGCTCATGGAGGATCTGGAAGAGGTGGAGATGTACCACCAGGTGCCGGCAGGGGGGTGACATGAGGGCGGTTCTCATCGTTCAGGAAACGGCCGGCACCCGCATCAGCGAACTCCTGGGGTCCCTGTTCGAATCGTTCCTCGTCATCACGGCAAACCAGGACGTCATCTCAACCATCTACATGGACCCGCCGGACACCATCTTCATCGACCGGGCGTTCCTCCTCTCCGGGGGAGGGGGCGTGGTGCGGGAGTTCCGGAGCAACACCATCTTCGGGCACGTCCCCATCTTGGCCCTGCTGGACGATGAGGACGTGGCCAACGGGACCTGGCAGGATATCCCCATCGACGACTACATCACCCTGGATGACTCCGAGGCGTCCATCGCCAGGCGCATCCGGTTCATCTCCACCAGGGCGGTCCGGGAGCTGGACATGAACCCCCTCACCAGGCTCCCCGGAAACGAGTCCATCATCCGCTGCATCCAGGGCATGTTCGATGCGGGCGAGGAGGTGTCCATCGCCTGGGTGGACATCGACAACTTCAAGCCCTTCAACGACCGCTACGGGTTCTCCCGGGGCGACGAGGTCATCGTGGCCACCAGCAGGATCATCACCAATGCGCTCAAGGAGCTCAAGGAGGAGAAGACCTTCGTGGGCCATATCGGCGGCGACGACTTCGTGTTCATCTGCCCGACCTCCCACGTGAGGCCCCTGTGCGAGGAGGTGATCTCGCGCTTCGACATGATCATCAGGAACTTCTA
>CAZNGL010000145.1:0-6941 GCA_964572405.1 uncultured Bacteriovoracaceae bacterium | reverse complement strand
GGGTACTCCTCCTCGATCATCTTCGTGATGAGTTCGCCGATGCCGTGCATGGCCCAGCCGAGGTGGGTCTCCAGGATCTGTCCCACGTTCATGCGGGAAGGGACGCCCAGCGGATTCAGCACGATGTCCACGGGTCTGCCGTCCGCGAAGAAGGGCATGTCCTCCTCGGGCAGGATGCGCGAGATGACGCCCTTGTTGCCGTGGCGGCCGGCCATCTTGTCGCCCACCGAGAGCTTGCGCTTGATGGCCACGTAGACCTTGACCATCTTGTTCACGCCGGGCGGGAGGTCGTCGCCTGCAGAGAGCTTCTCGATCTTGGAGTCGTAGAAGTCGAGCGTGAGCTTCTTCTGGTGGTCGAGGCGCGTGATGACCTTCTCGATTTCGTGCATAACCTCTTCGCCCTCGCTTACCCGGATGTCCTTGAAATCGTCCAGCCTGAGCTGGTCGAGCATGGCCTTGGTGATGACCGCGCCCTTCTTGGCGATGACCGTGTCCCCCAGGTGGGAGAGCATGGACCCGGAGAGTGTCTTGCCCACGAGCAGGTCCTCCAGGCGGGCGCGCGCGCCGTCTGCGATGATGGCGATCTCGTCCTCCTGGTCCTTGCGGAGCTGCTCGATCTCCGTCTGCTCGATCTGCAGGGTCCGCTCGTCCTTCTCCTGGCCTCTTCGGTTGAACACGCGGGCGTCGATGATGGTGCCCTCGATGCCTGGCGGGACGCGCAGCGAGGTGTCCTTCACCTCGCTGGCCTTCTCTCCGAAAATGGCTCGCAGCAGCTTCTCCTCCGGGGAGAGCTGGGTCTCGCCCTTGGGGGTGACCTTCCCCACCAGGATGTCGCCGGGTTTGACCTCGGCGCCTATGCGGATGATGCCGGAGTCGTCGAGGTCCCTGAGCGCATCCTCACCTGCGTTGGGGATGTCCCTGGTGATCTCCTCGCTGCCGAGCTTCACGTCGCGGGCCATGACCTCGAACTCCTCTATGTGGACCGAGGTGTAGAAGTCTTCCTTGACCACGCGCTCACTGATGAGGATGGCGTCCTCGTAGTTGTACCCGCCCCAGGGCATGAAGGCCACCACGAGGTTCCTGCCGAGAGCCAGTTCGCCGTTCTTGGTGGCCGGACCGTCGGCGATGATCTCGTTCCTGGCCACGTGCTGGCCCTTGAGCACGATGGGCTTCTGGTTGAAGGAGGTGTTCTGGTTGGCGCGCTTGAACTTGGTGAGGCGGTAGATGTCGATGCCCGTATCCTGGGGGTGCTTGCCCATGGAGTCGGCCTTGATGACGATGCGCTGGCTGTCCACGTCCTGCACCGTACCGCTCCGGTGGGCCACCACGCACACTCCCGAGTCCCTTGCCACGAGTTGCTCGATCCCGGTGCCCACCACGGGGGGCACGGAGAAGAGCAGCGGCACCGCCTGTCGCTGCATGTTGGAGCCCATGAGCGCGCGGTTGGCGTCGTCGTGCTCGAGGAACGGGATGAGGTTCGCGGACACGGAGAAGAGCTGGTTCGTGGCCACGTCCATGTAGGTGACCTGTTCACGGGGAACGGTGGAGTACTGGCCGTTGCGCACGCGCACCCGGACCATGTCCGCCTTGATCCTGCCATCCTCGTCCAGAGGCTCGGTGGCCTGGACGATGACCTGCTCGTCCTCCTCGATGGCGGAGAGGTAGTGCATCTCGTCGGTGACGACCCCGTCCTTCACCACATAATAGGGCGTCTCGATGAACCCGAACTCGTTCACCCTTCCGTAGGTGGAGAGCGATACGATGAGCCCGATGTTCGGTCCTTCCGGAGTCTCGATGGGGCATACCCGGCCGTAGTGGGAGGGGTGCACGTCACGCACCTCGAACACGGCCCGCTCCCGGGTGAGGCCGCCGGGGCCGAGCGCCGAGAGCCTGCGCTTGTGGGTGATGGCGGAAAGCGGGTTCGTCTGGTCCATGAACTGGCTCAGCTGGCCAGAGCCGAAGAACTCCCGGATCACGGCCGTGACCGGCTTGGGGTTGATGAGGTTGTTGGGCATCATGGTCTCCACGTCCTGGAGGCTCATGCGCTCCTTGATGGCCCGTTCCATCCGCACCAGGCCGATGCGGTACTGGTTCTCCAGCAGCTCGCCCACCGAGCGCACCCGACGGTTGGACATGTGGTCGATGTCGTCCACGGTCCTGCCGTGGGCGCCGTCCTTCAGCTCGAGGAGATACTTCACGGTGAAGAGGATGTCCTCCTTGCGGAGCACGGTGAGGTCCAGGGATGCCTGTTCCTCGCTGATGGAGAGCTTCTGGTTGATCTTCATCCTGCCCACGCGGGAGAGGTCGTAGTAGGACGGGTTGAAGAACAGGTTCTCGAAGAAGTGGGTGGCGATCTCCAGGGTGGGCGGATTGGACGGCCGCAAACGCCGGTAGATCTCGATGAGCGCCTCCTCCGCCGTGTCAACCTTGTCCAGGGCCAGGGTCTTGCTCAGAGACGAGCTGTAGGTGATCTCGTCGTAGTAGATGCACGAAACCTCGGCGACGCCCAGGGCGTGCAGCTTCTCAAGCAGCTCGTCGGTGATCTCGTCGTTGGCGTCCGCGATGACCTCGCCGGTCTCCATGTTCACGATGTCCAGGGCCAGGACCTTGCCGAGGAGGTCCGTCTCCTCCATGACGATGGGCTCGAAGACCTTGTTCTTGTACTTGGCCGCTGTCTTCGGAGTGACCTTTCGACCCGCCTTGACCACCGGCTCGTCCGAGTCCTTGAGCCTGATGTCGTAGTCCACCTTGAGCCCCACAAGGCTCTCGATGTCGATGTGCTTGTGCACCTTATCGCCCTCGAAGGTGAAGCGCTCCTTGGGGTAGTAGATGGCCAGGATCTCCTGGTTCCACAGTCCCATGGCCTTCATGAGGGTGGTGACGGGCATCTTCCTCCGGCGGTCGATCCTCAGGTAGAGGATGTTCTTGGCGTCGAAGTCCAGGTCGAGCCAGGAGCCGCGGGCCGGGATGATGCGCGCCGAGAAGAGCACGCGGCCGCCGGTGGCGGCACGTGCGGTGGTCTTGTCGAAGAAGATGCCCGGCGAGCGGTGGAGCTGGCTGACGATGACCCGCTCCGTGCCGTTGATGATGAAGGTGGAACTCGGGGTCATGAGCGGGATCTCGCCGAAGTAGACCTCCTGCTCCTTGATGTCGCGGATGCTCTGGGTCCCCGACTCCTCGTCCCGGTCGTACACCACGAGGCGCACCTTCAGGTTCACGGGCGCGGCGTAGGTAAGCCCCTTCTGAAGGCACTCGTCCATGTCGTACTTCGATTCGCCCAGCCGGTACTCTACGAATTCCAGGGATGCGTCCTCATTGAAATCCTTGATGGGGAAAACGGACTTGAACACCTGCTGCAGGCCAATGTTCTTCCTTTTCTCCGGCGGAACGTCCTTCTGCAGGAAGGCTGCATAGGACGACTTCGGGAGCTCGACCAGGTCGGGGATCTCCAGGGTGGTCTGCCGTTTTCCGAAGTTCTTCCGCCTCAACTGCGGATTTAACAGGATGCTTTCAATCATCGTTTTCGATCTTCCTCTTTTTTACGGGTTGTACTTCCTGTTCCAGGTAAGAAGGGGGGACAGGCGCCGCCTTCCCCCCTGAAGCGGTGTCCGTTCGCTTCGCTACTTGATCTCGACGACTGCTCCCACTTCCTCGAGCTTCTTCTTGGCGTCCTCGGCCTCTTCCTTGGTCACACCCTCTTTCAGGGTCTTGGGAACGCCCTCGACCACGTCCTTGGCCTCCTTCAGGCCGAGGTCGGTGAGTGCGCGCACGACCTTGATGACCTGGATCTTCTGGGGACCCACGTCCTTGATGACCACGTCGAAGGTGGTCTTCTCCTCTGCCGGGGCGGCCGCAGCGCCGCCTGCCGCAGGCGCAGCCGCAACGGCGGCGACCGGTGCGGCCGCGGTGACACCGAACTTGTTCTCAAGCTCCTTGACGAACTCGGACAGCTCGAGGACGGTCATGCCCTCTATGAACTTTATGACATCTTCACGGGTAATCTGTGACATGTTCTACTCTCCTTGAGTCTTTTTGGTTTCAATGGCTTTCAGTACATAGACCAGCTGGGTGACAATGGCTGCCAGCACGCCCACGAAGTTGGTGACCGGGGCGTTGAGCGAGCCGAGCATCCTCGCCAGCAGCACTTCCTTGGCCGGCATCTTCGCCAGTTCCTGGATGTCCGCGGCGGTGATGGCGCGCTCTCCCAGCATGCCTGCCTGGATCTCGAATTTCTCGTTGTCCCTGGCAAAGTTCACCAGGGCCTTGGCAACAGCCACGGCATCGGTCTTGGCGATGGCGATGGCCGTGGGACCTACGAAAAACTCTTCGATGCCCTTTGCAGGCGTTCCCTCGGACGCTCTCCGCAGCAGGGTGTTCTTCACCACCTGATAGGAGCCGCCCGCGCCTGACACGTCCCGCCTGAGCTTGGTGATCCTCTCCACGGTCAGCCCCATGTAGTCGGTGACGAAGACCGCCTGGGACTTCCCCAGCTCATCGTGCAGGACCTGCACTACCTGTTCTTTCTCTTCCCTTTTCAATGAAACACCTCACCCCTTTCTTTTTTGGATTAATCCTGTCAAAGGGTGCTCATGAGATACCCGGATCTCGGCGGGAATCATTAAGCGCCTTCACGTGAAGCGCTCCCGCTGTCTTTGACCAGGACTTGTTTTCATCGTTACTTCAGGACGCTGGAAACCTCGGACGGATCGATCCGCACGCCCGGACCCATGGTGCTGGAGACGGCCACCCCCTTGACGTAGGTCCCCTTGGAGCCAGAGGGCTTGAGCTTCATGATCATCTCGATCAGCACCTTGAAGTTGTCCAGGATCTTGTCCCTGCCGAAGGACACCTTGCCCACGCTGCAGTGGACGATGCCCACCTTGTCCACGCGGAAGTCCACGCGGCCGGCCTTCATGTCGGCCACGGCCCTGGCCACGTCGAAGGTGACCGTGCCGAGCTTGGGGTTGGGCATCATGCCGCGCGGTCCCAGGACCTTGCCCAGCTTACCCACGGTGCCCATCATGTCAGGGGTGGCGATGACCTTGTCGAACTCGAGCCAGCCGCCCTGGATCTTCTCCGCCAGGTCCTCGGCGCCCACGTGGTCGGCTCCGGCCTCTCTCGCCTCCTTCTCCTTCTCGCCCTTGGCGAACACCAGCACGCGCGTGGTCTTGCCGGTGCCGTGGGGAAGCACCACCGAGCCTCTCACCATCTGGTCCGCATGCCGGGGGTCCACCCCGAGCCGCAGCGCCACGTCGACGCTCTCGTCGAACTTGGCAAAGGCATTGTCGATCACCAGGCCGAGCGCGTCGGGAAGCGCGTATTTCTTCTGAGGGTCGACCTTGTTCCTCGCCTCAGCGTATTTCTTGCCAATCCTCGCCATACCGTGTTTCTCCTTCAGTCAACAATCTCGATCCCCATGCTCCGGGCAGTGCCGGCGATGATGCTGACGGCATTGTCCATGTCCTGCGCATTGAGGTCGTTCATCTTCTGCTTCGCGATGTCGAGCACCTGGGCCCTGCTCACCTTGCCCACCTTGTCCTTGTTCGGGACCGATGAACCCTTCTCGAGGCCTGCCGCCTTCAGGAGAAGCGTGGAGGCCGGCGGGCTCTTGGTGATGAAGGTGAACGAACGGTCCTGGTACACGGAGATCTCCACCGGGATCTTGTAGCCGCGCTGCTTGTCCGTGGCGGCGTTGAAGGCCTTGCAGAATTCCATGATGTTCACCCCGTGCTGGCCCAGTGCGGGTCCGACGGGAGGCGAAGGCTTGGCCTCGCCCGCAGGGATGTGAATCTTGATCTTTGCCATGATTTTCTTTGCCATGTGCTACCTCGAAGGATCTATTTCTTGGTTATCTGGTCGAAATTAAGCTCCACGGGTGTCGATCGGCCGAATATGCTCACGAGCACCCTCACCTTTCCCTTGTCGGGCTTGCAGTCATCCACCACGCCGCTGAAGCTCTGGAAGGGGCCTTCGTTCACCACCACCGCGTCGCCCACGGCGAACTCGCACCGCAGGGTCTGCGCCTCCATGCCGTCTTCGAGCTGGGCCCTGAGCGTCTCCACCTCGCTGTCCGGGATGGTGGACGGGGACGTCTTGCCGCCCACGAAGCCCGTGACCTTGGGGGTGCTCATCACCACGTGCCAGGTCTTGTCGGTGAGCGCCATCCTCACCAGTATGTAGCCGGGGAAGTACTTTCTGGCAGGGGACTTCTTCTTGCCCTGGGTGGCCTTCTTGATCTGCTCGGAGGGTACGAGTATGCCGGAGAAATACTCCTCGCAGTTGAAGGCCTTTATGCGCTCTTCCAGCGACTTCTTGGCCTTGTGCTCGTAGTTGGAGTGGGTATGCACCACGTACCACTTGTGGTCCGGGTTCAGCGTCGTTTCCTGATTCTCTTCCATGGCTCTTACCCGGCCGCTCCCAGTACGACCTTCACCAGCGTGGACAGCCCGGAATCGATGGCCGCCAGGAACACCGCGATGATCACGCTGAGAATGACCACCGCTATGGTCCCGTTGGTGACCTCTTTCTTGCCGGTCCAGGTGACCTTGTTCATCTCCGCCTTGATTTCCTTGAAGAACTGCTGGATCTTCAGGAATATTGCCAACTTTTCGTTTTCCATACCGCCTCTATCAGCCATACTGGCAGGCCAGGAGGGACTCGAACCCCCAGCATCCGGATTTGGAGTCCGGCGCTCTGCCATTAGAGCTACTGGCCTGCACGTTTTTATTTCGTCTCTTTATGGAGCGTATGTGTCCTGCACGAAGGGCAGTACTTCTTCTGCTCCAGCTTTTCCGTTGTCTTCTTCTTGTTCCGCGTCGAGTTGTAGTTGCGCCTCTTGCAGTCGGAACACGCGAGCGTGATGATGTCTCTCATGGGTCCGTCCTATTGTTCTCTTTACTCGATGACCTTGACGATGACGCCGGAGGCCACGGTCCTGCCGC
>CAZNGL010000144.1:0-6987 GCA_964572405.1 uncultured Bacteriovoracaceae bacterium | reverse complement strand
CGTCCCAGGACGCCTCCCGAAATTCGCCGTTCTCCCTGATGAGCGGCTTCTTCAACCGGTCCTCGGAGTAGATGAAGTCGTACCCGAAGCGGCCCTTCACGCAGAGCCTGCCCCTGTTGGGCGAGGCCCCCTCGGTGCCCGTGACCTTGACGATCCTGCCGTCCTTGACGTGGAGGTCCAGCTGGCAGCCCACCCCGCAGTAGGGGCAGGTGGTGCGGACCTTGTCCACGTCCCAGATGCGGCCCAGGAACTTCGATTTCTTCTCGACGAGAGCACCCACCGGGCATGCCTGCACGCATTGGCCGCAGAACACGCAGTCGCTCAGGTCATAGCGGGTGTCCGCGCCGGCGATGATCTTGGCATGCGGACCCCGGTTACCGAACGAGATGGCCCGGTTCACCTGGACCTCCTGGCAGGCCTGCACGCAGCGTCCGCAGAGGATGCACTTCTTGAAGTCACGGATGATGAAGGGGTTCACGTCCTCGGTCTCGTAGGGCTGGGCCATGGGGGTGAACCGCAAAGTGTCGATGCCGTAGCGGTATGCGAGGTCCTGCAGGGTACAGTCACCTGAATTCTCGCAGGTGATGCAGTTGTGGTTGCCGCTGGACAGCAGGAGCTCTATGTTGAGCCTCCTGGCCTTATGCACCCGCTCCGAGTCGGTTTCGATGACCATGCCCTTCTCGGCGGGCGTGGAGCACGATGCCACCAGTGCCCGTGCACCGGCCAGCTCCACCAGACAGATCCTGCAGGCGCCGGTGGGGGTGCAGCCCTTGAGGTGGCATAGGGTGGGGATCCCGACCCCGTTCGCCTCTGCCACCTCGAGGATGGTCTGGCCATGCGTGAAAGCCGTTTCCTTCCCGTTCAATGTCAGTTTGTTCGCTTCCATCCGATTCTCCTCACACTGGTGTTCGTAGTATGGATTCCGCCGTTTCTTCTTTATGTCTCGTCATACATATGTAATCTAGAATGCGCGATTCATTATGTCAAGTTCTATACAATGGCGATCCTCAGAAGGTGCGTGGCGTGGGCGGTGAACCCTCTTGATCTAGGCATCAGGTCTTGAATACCTGATGTAGAGGACCTCGTCCCCCGTCTCTTCGTGGATGGTGTTGTGTACGACCCATTGAGCGGCCTCCCTCCGGGAATCAAAGACCATGATGGAGCCACACCTGTCGCGAACCCACCGGAATCTGGATGAATTCTCATGCATCGGCCTGAACACGGCCACCCATTTCTCAGCCATACCGCAACCTGTCCCTCATCCGGCATCCTGTGCCTTCCTGAGCGAAACAGGACACACGAGTGGGTCGATGTCTGCCCACGCGCGGACCACACGCTCATCGAGAATGCCATGTCAAAAATTCAGCGATTACACTATTGTCTGGCAACTTTGTTATTTATGTAAATTGTGACATATAATAAACGTCTCTCTTTTTCAAGGGCAGATATTCAGGAAATTGGACTTCACGGAGCTGTACCGGAAACTTCTTCCGCATGTGAGAGGTGTGCGAATCAGACACGCGTGCTTTGTCCACGAATTCACCTGCGACGAGTTCGCGTTCTTTTCCCGGGACATTCCCCGTTCCATCGAGGTGGCCGAGCGCATCCGCTCCGGCACGGTTCGAATCAACGACTGCCGCCTCCTCAAGCCCCTGGCGGCGTACGGCGGTTACAAGCAGTCGGGCGTGGGCAGGGAACTGGGGACCCAGGGCCTGCTGGAGTTCACCCAGGTCAAGCACATCCACGTGGACCTGAACATCGACCGCTTCAAGAAGTTCTGGTACGACCACCTGTTCAACGATTGACAGCTCCGTTATCCTGCCGTGGAGCTTCGGCCGCACCGGTGGTGGTGAACGGTGCGGCCATTTTCTTCATACCCGACTTGACGAGGCGGCCTGTCTCATGTTATTGGTTAATCCAATTTTATGAATGAGGTTGTCCAATATCCCTTCTCCGACAACGGGCTCGATGAAGACCCGGGCAGGCCCCTTCCCCGCCGCATCGCGGACCTGCTCCTGGCAAGGATTTTCATGGGCGAGCTGAAACCGGGCGACAAGCTGCCCCCGGACCGGGTCCTGGCCGAGCAGCTCGGCGTTGACCGCACCTCGCTCAGGGCCGCGCTGAGCGAGCTGGCAGGCAGGAACATCCTGAAGGCCGTGCGGGGCTCGGGCGTGGTGGTGCTCGACTACCGCGAGCACGCGGGCCTCGATTTCCTCGATGCGGTGCTGGGCATGAGCGACATCGACCTGGGCAGCGCCCTGCACCTGGAGATCCTGGACCACTGGGTGAACGTGGTCCCTGCGGTCATCAGGATGGCGCTCCGCCGCGCAACCCATACAGACCTGGCAGCCCTGGACTCCCTGTTCAGGAGCCAGCTCGACCTCATGAAACAGGGCGCACAACTCCCGGAACTTGCCGCCGTGGAGGTGGAGATCCAGGACTATCTGGTGAGGCTCTCGGGAAGCACCATCCTCATGCTGGCGGCAAATTCCATGCGCCGCTCCCGCGTGCAGTTCGTGACATCCTTCTACCGGACCGTGAACGTCCAGGAGCACATCCTGGCCCAGCGCACCCTTATCCGGCTCGTGGCGGCCGGGGGGCACACGCCGGACGAGATCGCGGAACGCTACCGGTCGTACCTGCTCGAGCACACCCGCGCTCACCGCGCACGCATCGCGTCCCAGAGTCCGCAGCCCCACCGCCGCGCTCCCCGTGAAGATTCCCCCACCCTGAAGAAGGAGAGGACATGAAGGCAGTCGTTCTCGCAGCACGGAAGAAGCTCGAGGCGAGGGAGGTCGAGAAGCCTCTCTCCACGGACGGATCCCTGGTCATGCGCGTGACGGCCTGCGGCATCTGCGGCTCGGACCTCCACTACTGGGAGGCGGGTGTTGGCATGGACGGCAGGAACGGCCTCGTCATGGGTCACGAGTTCGCGGGAATCGTCGAGGACCCCGGGGACAGGACGGACCTCCGCCCGGGTCAGCGGGTCACCGCGATCCCCCTGAATCCCTGCGGCGGGTGCTCCTCCTGCCTGCAGGGATCGCCCCAGATGTGCCTCAACGGCATGAAGAGACTCAACCTGGGCCAGAACAGCCCTGGCGCCTATGCGGAATACATATCCGTGAGGCCGGACATGGTGCGCGGCCTGCCGGACACCATCAGCGACGTGGAAGCGGCCATGATCGAGCCGGCAGCTGTCGCCCTCCATGCAGTGCGCACCTCCGGCATGCTTGAAGGCGACACCGTGCTCGTGGTGGGTGGTGGCGCCATCGGGCTGTTGTGCGCCGCCTGGGCACGCATACACGGGGCCTCGCGCATCTTCCTCTCCGAGGTCAACGAGGCCAGGGCAGCCTCAGCCAGGGCCATGGGAGACGCCGACGAGGTGGTGGACGGCCGCGACCCCGGCATGGCATCCTCGGTCAGGAAGTCCACCGCAGGCGGGGTGGGCATCGCCATAGACGCCTCTGCAGCGGAGATGGGCCTCAACGCGGCGATCTCCGCGCTGAAAGTCAGGGGCACCCTGGTCCTGGCTGGCATCAGCCTCGCACCCCAGCAACTTAAGACCCTGCAGCTGACCCTCAAGGAGCTCACCCTCAGGGGATCGTTCGGATACCGCGTGGAGGATTTCGAGCACGCCATGGATACCATTGCGTCGGGGAGACTGGCCGTGGGGAAGTACATCAGCAGGACCGTCGATCTGGCCGGTGTGCAGGATGCCTTCGAGACCCTGTACTCGGGCTCGTCGGGCGACGTGAAGGTCATCATAACACCATAGGTACCGGATACAAGGAGGCTGTCATGAGCCGCTCATCCATCAGGTCCATCTGTTTCGAGTGCCATTCACGCTGCGGGGTCTTCGTGGACGTGGAGGACGGGAGGCTCGTGGGCGTCCGGGGAGACCCGGACCATCCGCACAGCCACGGCTACACCTGCCCCAAGGGCAGGGCCGCGTACGAACTCATCTACCACCCGGAACGCATCACGAGGCCGCTCGTAAAGGGCCCAGGAGGCTTCCATGAAACATCCTGGGCCGAGGCCCTGGGCATCATCGCCGAGAATCTTCTCAAGGTCCGGGATGCCTACGGCGCGGAGTCCGTGGTCCTCGGCACCGGCACCACCCGGGGCCTGGCGCCGTACCTGAACCGCTTCCTCGCCCTGTTCGGCTCCCCCAACTTCATGGCGCCCTCCAACATGAGCGGCGGGCCCATCGTGCTGGGCAGCGCGGCCACCTGCGGGTTCGGCCTGGTGGACCCGGACTACGCACAGAGCGCCTGCATCCTCCTGTGGGCACACAACCCGGAGATGTCCTGGGCCGGCCTGTACATGCACGACATCAACGAGGGGCTCAGGAAGGGCGCGAAGCTCATCGTGGTGGACCCACGTGGCACCCGGCTCGCCCGGAAGGCCGACCACTGGCTGCGCATCAGGCCGGGCACGGACGTGGCCCTGCTCCTGTGCTTCATCAACGTCATCATCGGAAAGGGCCTCTACGACCGGGAGTTCGTGGAGCAGTGGACCTCAGGGTTCGACAGGCTGAAGGAGCACGTCTCCTCCTTCACGCCTGAGCGCTGCGCCGAGATCTGCTGGGTCGACGCGAGGCGGATCGAGGAGGCGGCGACGCTCTTCGGCAGCACCAGGCCAGCCAGCATCGGCGGCGGCATGGGCGGCGTGTGCCAAGCCAACGACGCCTTCGACCTCACCCGCTCGCTCACCATCCTGTCCGCCATCACGGGCAACCTGGAGGCCAGGGGAGGCAACCTCAACTGCCAGCCCCCCACCCGGAAGCGCTCGTGCTACGGCCCCGACTTCTCGGCATACGACAACCTGCCGAAAGAGCAGGCGGCAAAGAAGCTCGGTCTGGACCGTTTCCCGCTCATCGCCCACATCCCCATCCCCTGCCCGCCCCAGGTCGTCTGGCCCGCCATCGAAACGGGCAGACCGTATCCCGTGAAGGCCGTGGGCCTGTTCGCCAACAACAGCGTGTGCGCCTACCCCAACTCCCAACGGGTGCGCAATGTGCTGGCTTCTCTCGACTTCCTGTTCTGCGTGGACTATTTCCACACGCCCACCACCGAGCTGGCCCGCGTGATCCTGCCGCCCGCCCACTGGACCGAGCGGGACGATATCGAGGACCTGCTCATGAAGAACCACGTGTTCGCCCAGGTCAAGGCGCTGGAACCCGTGCCCGAGTGCAGGGACGAGAAGCAGATCCTCGTCGACCTGGCCCGCACGATGGGACTCGAGGGGTACTGGGGCTCCGTCCGGGAGATCCTGGACTACCGGCTGGAACCCTGCGGCATGACCTTTGACGAGCTGAAGGCGCGCGGGCATTACGCCACCCCGCTCACCTACCACGGCTACGAGAGGTTCGGGAAGTTCCGCACCCCCACGGGCAGGGTGGAGCTCTGTGCGGACTACCTCACCATGCTGGGCATCAGTCCCCTGCCCCACTTCAGGGAGCCAGACGAAGGGCCCATAGCCACCCCAGGCCTCATGGAAGACTACCCCCTCATCCTCACCACGGGCGGCCGGAACATCGTGTATTACCACTCCTCGCACCGGAACATCCCCTCGCTGAAGAGACGCTCTCCCGATCCCGAGCTCCAGATCCACCCCGATACGGCGAAGTCGCTCGGCATCGACGACCACGAGTGGGTCTACCTCTCCTCGCCCAGGGGCCGCGTGGAGATCCGGGTCCGGTATGACGCGGACATGCACCCGAAGGTGGTGCATTCGCCTCACGGCTACTGGTACGGCGTGGACGACGGATGGAAGCGGCTCAACATCAACATGCTCACCGCGGACGAACCCCTGTGCCCGGTGACCGGGTCCGTGCCCATCAAGGCGCTCGTGTGCCGCGTCGAGAAAAGGGAAACCTAGCCCGGAACCTCCTCCTGCATCGGAACATCCATCCCGTTTGAGGAACGTGTCCGCTTTGATGGGTGACGCATCGACGAAGCGGACACGGCGCGAATACGTCTGTCCTGCCCGAACATGCTGCACATACGATTCAACTTTTTTGTAACTCCGCCGAAACAGTACGGTAAGAACGCTATGTGTCTCATGTTATTCCAGAACGAGTACAGGGAGGCGGGATGGATCCAATACGGGTGGTGGTGCATTTCCGTGACAACAGGCTGATCAAGGGCTACACCAAGAACTTCAACCCCATGACCCCGTCGTTCCACCTCACCCCGGTAGGCTCAGAGGGCCAGGACAGCCAGGCGGTGAAGATCGAGGTCACTGACCTGAAGGCGGTCTTTTTCGTCAAGACCTTTGACGGGAACAGGGACTTCGAGGAACGGAAGGCCTTCATCCCACAGGACCGGGCCCAGGGCCGCAAGGTTGAGGTGACCTTTGCGGACGGGGAGGTGCTCCAAGGCTCCACGGTGGGGTACGACCCCCAGCGTATCGGCTTTTTCCTCATCCCTGCGGACCCCCTGAGCAACAACGTCAGGATCTTCGTGGTCTCGGCCGCGGTGAAGAACTTCAGGTTCCTGTGACCCCTGCATCACAGGACCGGGACGTGCGCCCCCGCTCTGATTGCACACTTTCAGGGAGAAGTCACCTGATCTTCCCGACCCCCTGCTTCTCCTCCAGCCTCGCATCCCCCTTCATGGCCTCGTAGCCTGACACGATGTCCAGCAGCTCCTCGGTGATGGTCATCTGCCGCTGGCGGTGGAAGGCCACGTGGATCTCCTCGAGCTGCTCCTCGATGTTCTTCTCCGCGTTCTGCATGGCCGCGAGCCTGCTCGCGTTCTCGCTGGCCAGCGACTCGGTGAAGGCCCGGTACAGGGACACGAAGAGGTACTCCCGCAGCAGGGCCAGGAACAGGGCGTCGAAGTCCAGGGTGTACATGGGGAGAGAGCGGGATTCCCACTTCCTGTTCCGGATCTCTTCGAGCCACACCTGGTCCACCGGCAGGAGCCGCAGGGTATGCGGGTGGTAGGTGGCGCCGGAGACGTAGTGGTTGTAGAAGAGGTAGAT
>CAZNGL010000143.1:0-7232 GCA_964572405.1 uncultured Bacteriovoracaceae bacterium | reverse complement strand
TCTCGATGGAGCAGATGATCACCACGTTGTCCGCCCGGTCCCGCATGACCTCCAGTTCGTATTCCTTCCAGCCGATGACCGACTCCTCGATCATGATTTCCCGGATCATGCTGGCGTCGAGCCCTTCTTTCGCGATGCGGTCCAGGTCTTCCGGGTTGTAGGCGATGCCGCCTCCGATCCCGCCAAGGGTGAACGACGGCCTGATGATCAGGGGGAACCCGATGTCGAATGCGATGCGCCGCACGTCCTCCATGCTTCTGGCAAAGCCGCTCTTCGGGACGCGGAGGTTGATGTTCTCCATGGCCTTGCGGAAGAGCTCCCGGTCCTCGGCCTTGTGGATAACGTCCGGTCTTGCACCGATCATCTCCACGCCGAAGCGCTCGAGCACACCTCTGGCCGCGAGCTCCACGGACACGTTCAGGCCCGTCTGCCCCCCGAGGGTGGGGAGGATGGCGTCAGGCCGCTCCTTTTCAAGGATGCGTTCGACGATTTCGGGGGTGATGGGCTCGATGTAGGTGCGGTCCGACATGCCGGGATCTGTCATGATGGTGGCAGGGTTCGAGTTGATGAGCACCACCTCGTATCCCTCCTCCCGGAGGGCCTTGCAGGCCTGCACGCCCGAGTAGTCGAACTCGCAGGCCTGCGAGATGACGATGGGGCCGCTGCCGATGATGAGGATCTTCCTGAGGTCTGTCCGTTTGGGCATGGTTTTCCTTTAGAACAGTGTTCCTTGCCTGTATCCCTTCGAGACCCCCGCCGGCGCACCTCACTGGGCACCGCACGGAAGGTCTTGCATCCGTCTCAGGGCAAAGCGATTCAGCTCAGCTCTTTGATTTTCATCCCTTTGGCGGCCAGGGCCTTCCTGTCGGCGAGCAGATCCCTGGCGGCGATCCTGTCCAGCACGTAGATCAGTTCCCCTCCCCGCGCGGCGTATGTCTGGCCATAGGAGATGGGGATGTCCGGCGTCGGGTCGCCGATGAGCGAGAGGGCCACCGGCTCGACCTTGCGTTCACCGTTGGCCAGGAGTATGACGGTCTTTGCCTTGTAGACGAGCTCCGCCCCCATGGAGACAGCATAGTTGGGGGACTCCTTCTTCGTGGCGAAGTGGCCGTCAGCCACCGCGTTCGCCACCGTGTTGTCGTCGAGCTTCACCAGCATGACAGTGCTCCCCTTGAAGGGGATGCCGGATTCATGGAAGGCCACGTGGCCCCTTCCCCCCACGCCGATGATCTGCAGGTCGATGCCGCCCGCCTTCCTGATCCTTTTCGCGTAGCCGTCCAGGATCTCCTTCTTCACCCATGTCAGGTATGCGGACTTCGCGTTGTCGCTGATGGCGATGGACTTCCCCTTGTCCGTTCCCAGTACAACCCAGTCCCTGGGGTTCGCCTTCAGCTCCGCCACGAGCCTTTTCTGCTCGATGAGCGAGCCGAAAGGCACGTTCGTCTGGCTGAACTTGTTCTTGAGGAGGCCGAAGAACTCCTGGATCATGAAAAAGGCATAGCTCTCGGGGTGCATGACCCTCTGCTGCGCATTGTCTCCCGGCAGGCCGACGTACTCGTCCAGGTTGAAGCTCAGGCAGGCCCTCGCATCGAACTCCCCCTTGTTGGCCGCCTTTGCCAGGTGCTTGTAGAGCCCGGTGGGTGAATTGCCCGTGGCGAGCCCGAGAACTGCCTGCCTCTTCTTCTTCAGTGTCTGCTGGATCTTCTTCTTCGCGATGTCCGCAGCCACCTCGCTCATCGCAGCGAAGTCCTTTGTGACGATGATCTGTATACCCACGTCCGAAACCTCCCCTGGAGATTGACTGTTCCGCCGGGTCGTGATGCCGCTTCCCGGATCAGCCGATTGTCTTCTTTACGAGATCCGCCAGCTGAGTACAATACTTCTCTGTCACGGCGTCCGTTGGTCCCTCCACCATGACACGGCACATGTTCTGCGTCCCGGAGTAGCGGATAAGGACCCTTCCCTCGTCGCCGAGTTCCCTTTCCACCTGGGCTATGGCCTCCTTCAGCTCGGGCACCGTGTCGATGTCCGGCTTGCTCTTCACGTTCACGTTGATGAGCTTCTGCGGGAAGACGTCCATGAGCCTGGCGAGCTCGGACAAAGGCTTGCCTGTCTTCACCATGGCAGCGACGAGCTGCATGGCCGTGAGGATGCCGTCTCCCGTGGTGTGGTGGTCGAGGAAGATCATGTGTCCGGACTCTTCCCCGCCGATGACGCCGCCCATGCTGAGCATGTCCTCGAGCACATAGCGGTCGCCCACCTTGGATGCGTGGTGCTTGAACCCGTACTTCCTGCACGCAACCCTCAGCCCGAGGTTACTCATCACCGTGCTCACCAGGAGGTCGTTCTTCAGCCTCCCCTCTTCTTTGAGGACCTTGGCGCAGATGAGGAGGATCTGGTCGCCGGTGATCTCGTTGCCCTTCTCGTCCACCGCGATGAGGCGGTCGCCGTCGCCGTCAAAGGCAAGACCTATGGAAGCCCCGTTCTCCAGCACCTTCTTCTTCAGGTCGCTCGTGTGCTGGGACCCGCACTTGTCATTGATGTTCAGACCGTTGGGTGTGTTGTGGATGACCTCCACATCCGCGCCGAGTTCGATGAACGCCTCGGGAGCCACGCGGTATGTCGCCCCGTTGGCCGTGTCCAGGACCATCTTCATCCCCTCCATGGAGAGATCGCGGGGGAAGGTGTTCTTCAGGAAGACCACGTACCGACCGTTCACGTCTTCCATGCGGAAGGCCTGCCCCATGTCCTTCGATGGGGGGAGGTAATCGGCCAGCTTGCCGCCCAGCATGAGGTCCTCGATGGTGTTCTCCTGGTCGTCGGAGAGCTTGAACCCGTTGCCGCCGAAGATCTTGATCCCGTTGTCCTCGAAGGGGTTGTGGGAGGCCGAGATGACGATGCCCGCATCGGCCCGCATGCTGTTGGCGATGAAGGCGATGCCCGGCGTGGGGAGCACGCCCACCAGGTAGGGATTGCCGCCCATGGAGGTGATGCCCGCCTCCAGGGAGCTCTCGAGCATGTAGCCGGAAATGCGCGTGTCCTTGCCGATGATGATGCGCGTGCGGTGATTCTCCTTCCTGAGAAGGTATGTCACTGCCTGGCCGACCTTGAAGGCGATGTCCGCGGTCATGGGATGGCGGTTCGCCTCGCCGCGTATCCCGTCAGTGCCGAAAAGCTTGCCCATTGCATCCTCCTTGTTATGACCGGGTTCAACCCAGTATTTTACTTCCTGAACAGCTCAAGGCCGGGCATGGCTGCAGAGACCGCTCTGCAGCACCCGTCCACGACACCCTGGAGCCATTTCGTGCCCATTGCGGAGACGTCCGCGCTCAGCCCCTGTATGGTTTCGATGTAGGTTCCGGTGCCGCCCTGCCTGGCCTTTTCCAGTTCCTTGAGGAATGCATCTCTCCATGCGTTACTCTCTGAATCCAGGTAGGCATTCCCCTCGAAGACCTCCTGTACCTTATCAATGGCGCTTCCGAGCTCGATTCTCTGGCCGGTGGCCTTCCCTGACCCGGAAGGCTGCCTTGCAGAGGCCTGCCTGGCCATGGCCTCGAGCCTCTTGAGCCGCTCCTTCCTGCCCAGCGAGAGCTTGTCCAGGAGCCCCACGTGGATGAGCTCGCCGAACTCACGGCCTGCGAGGAAGGGTTTGCGCACGTGGATATACCACTCCTTCAAGGCAGCCAGGTTGGCGAGGTAGATGATGTTGTTCTCCACCACTCGGATGAGGTTCGGGTAGAGCGCCCGCCGATAGTCCTTGACGATCCCGGAAGGCGCTTTGCCCGGGATCAGCATGTTGTCTCCCGTGCAGTCCTCCCGCAGCACCGTGCCCGCGGCCACAACGTTGCCGAAGCCCATGCGCACGGGACCCACGATGCCTCCCTGCCCACCCAGGAAGATGGCCGGCTGGTTCAGCATGACCCCTCGGGGGACATCGCCGAGGAGGGAAGCGGTGGTCTTGTCGCCGTCAGGGGTGAAGTTGAAGTGGATGTACGAGCTCCCCACCTCGCTGTGGTCCCTGCGGCTGGTGCCCCCCGCCATGAGGCAGTCGCAGAAGTTGATGAGGCTGCCCAGCGTCACGAAGGGGAAGAGGATGGTCTGCTTCAGGCCCACGCAGTGGGCGCCGCCCGCCTCTTCCTCCAGGATGGACCCTTCCCGCACATGGGCGCCGAGCCCCATGTTCGCCTTGTCGAGAAACACGGACTTGCTGAAGTAGCCGCCCTTGAGCTCCACGTCCCGGCCGATCTGGCAGCTCTCGATGGTGACGGTCCCCTCACGGCCCAGCTGGGTGCCCGAGGATATGAGCGTGTCCCTGCCGTATATCCTGCATCCGGGAAAGATCCTGACCCCCTCGGCGGAAATCCGGTCGATGTTCACCTCGTCGCCGATGTCCAGGGTCAGCGGATTGGGGATGTCCACCCCCTTGTTGATCAGTTGTGCGATCTTCTCATGACAGCGCGGCTTCAGGTCCATGTGTCCCTCCACTTCTCTTCTGTTCTCAGGAAGCAGTCTTCCCGATCTGCTCGAAAATCCTGTTCTTGATGACCTCCACATCCTCGCCCAGGAGGAACTTCACGGTGAGGCCCTCGAGGTATTCGTCCTTCCAGGGGATGTTGTACTCGTTGATGAGGTTCGTGATGTCGTTGATCTTGACGCCCATGACCTCCTTCTTCTGCGCCGTGGTGATCCCCTCGTCGAAGTCCACCTGGAGCAGGAGCAGGTGGGTGATGTCACGCTTCGTGCCATGGATGGGGATGATGATGATGGAGGCATCGTCGGAGCGGCCCGTTCCTGCATACACCTTGCGGGTGCGGACAATGGTGTTCTTCGTGCCCTTCAGGGGCGCCCTCCGGTCGTAACGGGAGTGCATGCCGGAAGCGACACCCTGGCGCTTCACGATGGCGAGGGTCGTGTCCGGAGTGGGCATGCCCATCTCGTCGAGACCCTCCACCGCGTACAGCGTGTATCCCTTTACCCTCTCCACGGCGTTCTGGAGGTTTTTCAGCGTCAGGACGTCCTTGGCGCGGACGCTCTCCGGTGAGTATCCGAGTTCCGAAAACACGGCGAAGATGGGGCCTCTGGGTGCCTCGGCCTTTCTGCTGGTGCCCACCGTGACGGTCTTCGCCTGGTGGCGTATGGCGTCCACCGGCCGCGAGAGTTCGTCGATGGCCCGCTTCATGGTGAGGTCGAGCATGTCTATGGGCGAAGACGAGATCCTCCTCCCCTCGAACTCCATCCAGAAGTCCTCCACGGGGAGCTTGCCCTTGGCGTACTTGAGCAGCAGCCTGATGTCAGAGGACACGTCGTTGCTCAGGGTGGCAAGGGACCCGCTGTCCAGGATCTTCTTGTATTCCGCCTCGAAGGCGTCAACCACCAGGTGGAGACCCTTGTCGGCGATGCTCTCGTAGACGGTGTACTCCCGCTTCCGGTGCTCCCGCGCTATCTCTGCCAGATTTGTCCGGAACCCCTTGAGGGTGACCGCCAGCGCATCCAGGCTGCAGGCCGCGTAGTATCCCCAGATGTGCCCGGCCAGGGTGTTGAAGATGACGGAGAGCGGGAAGGCGGCACGGGGCACGTGGATGACCGCGTCCGCAGTGGTGTCGAACCGGTGCTCGGCCTCGTCGGTGATGACCACCACGCTGGCCGCATGGGCCTTGAAGATGGCCACGTCCTTTACGATGTCCTCCACGACGATCTCCGGGCTCCCGGCGGCGCACACGAGGATGAGCGGTTCGGAGGAGAGGTCGATGTGCTTCTTGTCCTCAATGACGTCCGACGAGATGGTCTTGTAGCAGAGTTCGGAGAGCTTGATGCGGATCTCGTCCGAGGCCACCTTGTTGATACCGCTTCCCACCACGGCCCAGTACTGCTTCTTCCGGACCAGATCCCACGCGGTCTTCCGGATGGCGTCCCTGCCCTGGATCACTTCCCTCATGAGGCCGGGGGCCTCCTCCAGGGTGAGCAGGTCCCGTGCAATGGCATTATCGGGCTTCGTCTTCATGGCCTGCGCGAAGAAGAGCGCGAGCACGTACCCTGCCACGATCTGCGCGTAGAACGCCTTGGTGGAGGCCACGGACATCTCGATGTCCCGTCCGTCGCTCGTGTAGAATACGCCGTCCACCTTTGTGGTGATGTCCGACTGCCTGCGGTTCACGATGGCGATGAGCCGTGCGCCCCTCTGCCGGGCCATGCTCACGGCGCGGTTCGTGTCCGTGGTGGTCCCGGACTGGGTGATGGCGATGACCAGGGTGTCCGACATGTCCTCGTCGAGCAGGAACCCGCTCAGGTCCGTGGCCTTCCGGGCCTGTACGCTCACAGGCGCGGGCCTGAGGTAGGCGGAGATGGCCTCGGCCACGGCGGAAGCGGCCACCGCGGCCGTGCCCTGCCCCACCACGTAGATGTTCCGTATCCTGCCCCCGCGCATCGCCTCCCTGGTTGCGGGTTCCACGACACTGTCGTCCAGGTTGAATACCACCTCCCCGCGGCCTGTGATCCGATACTTGCCCCGCAGGGTCTTGCGGATGGAGTCGGGGGCGTCCAGGATCTCCTTGATGAGGAAATGGGGATGGTCGCCCCGGTCGATGTCCCGGGTGGTCATCTGGGCCAGGCCGATGTCCTTTTCCGTGAGGACCAGGGGATGCCCGTCGTAGGACATGGCATCGATGCCGGCGAGACCGTTTCCCCGGTCATGGTGCAGCACGAACAGCTGGCCCTGGGTCGCCGGGTCGTCCGGCACGCGCGGGGTCTCGCCGTCCATCTTTATGAACCTCGAGGTCTCTTCCACCAGGCCGTATATCTCGGAGGAGAACATGTAGCCGTTCTCGAGAAGGCCCACGTAGATGGTCTGTCCGCTGCCCTTCTGGGCAAGGAAGATCGTGCCCGACTCCAGGTTGCTCTCCATGGCGATGGCATGGGACCCTTCGAAGTCGCACACCGCCCTGCGGAAGGCCTCCTTCAGGTCGTAGCCCTCAAGGAGGTAGCGCTCGATCTGCAGGGGGATGACCTTGGTGTCGGTGGTTACGTCCGGGCTCACGTGCGTGCCTGCCGCCTCGATATCGTTCCTGATCTGGTGGTAGTTGTCGATGTCTCCGTTGAGCACCGCGCTGATGGTCCATGCGCCCCTCCCGTAGAAGGGATAGTCCTTGAGGACCACCGGGATACCCTGGTCTTCCCCGGGCCTCAGGTCCACGGTGTGGCTGTCCACCGGGTGGCAGTTGATCTCGTTGATGGCG
>CAZNGL010000142.1:0-7277 GCA_964572405.1 uncultured Bacteriovoracaceae bacterium | reverse complement strand
CCCAGCTCTCCATCATGTTCCACGGGCTCATGCCGGTGCCTCCGCCTGAACCGTCCACGGTGAGCAGGTCGAGGTCGGCATCGGTGGCGAACCTGATGGCCATGGCCAGGGCCTCCATGCCGTAGGATCCGGTCTTGAGCGAGATGCGTTTGTATCCGAGTTTGCGCAGGTAATCCACCTCCTTCATGAAATCCTTCTGGACATCAGCGACCGAGTCGAGGTTCGTGTATCCGAGTCTGCTGTGTCGGGCAAAGGAGCGAATGGCATGGTGCTTGAAGGCCTCCTGGACCTCGGGCAGGGTGGGGTCGGGATCCACGACGTACCCCCGTTCCTTGAGGAAGAGGGCGTATTCGAGGGAAGCGACCTGGATCTCTCCGCCGATGTCCTTGGCGCCCTGGCCCCACTTGAGCTCGATGATGACCTTGTCCCCGTATTTGTCGATGACGTACTCGGCCACCCCGTTGCGGGTGTCTTCCACGTTCATCTGGACAATGATGGCGCCGTAGTCGTCGTGATAGCGGAGGTAGGTGTCGATCCTGCGGTCGAGTTCCGGGGACTTCAGGATCCTGCCCTTCTCGATCACCGCATCCTTGTCCACCCCCACCACGTTCTCGCCCACCACGATGGGGATGCCCACCAGGGCTGCGCCCGTTGCAAAGGAATCCCAGTACTTGGCCGCCACGAAGGTGGACCCCAGGGCGCCGGTCATGAGGGGGATGCGGCAGGTGGTCTTCACCTTGGTGCCGAAGGCGGTCTCGATGTTCACGTTCGGGAAGATGCAGTCGTCCGGCGAGTGGGAGAGGCCTTTGGAGACGCCGTAGGCGCCGTAGTTGTATCCCTGGATGCGCAGCGAGTTGTATGAGACGCCCACATGACAGGTATTCGAACTGCCCGCTGTCACGATGCCGAAATCCCTCGGGTAGAGAAGCTTCCTGCCCACCAGGCTCGAGAGCCAGGTCTCGCATTTTCCGGCACAGTCTGCCCTGCACAGGGTGCACAGGCCGGATTCAGCGGGATTGCCGCGGTTTACGGTTCCGAGAACGTCATTGGACTTCTGCCACTGGATCATGAATGTATCCTCCCGGTATGGTTTATATTGGCAAACGAATGCCATGTCGAAGAGACCAATTGGCAATAGAATGCCACTGAAGAATGCCCCGAGAGCCTATTTACTTCGATTAAATAAGCATGTCAATATCCTTTCAGGAAAAGCTGTACTGTTTGAAACGGCATAATTGCCAATAAAAATGGCAATGCTCCATTGACATGGGTGCGCCCGCTGGGTAGTGTGACATGCATGCACGACAAGAAGAAGAAAATCCGGCAGATGATCCTCAATGTCCTGAGAGACGCGGACAGGCCGCTGAGCAGCATCAAGATAAACGAGGGGCTCCTCGAGCACGGCATAGACATCAGCGAACGCACGGTGAGGTTCTACCTGCAGGCCATGGAGGAGGAAGGCCTCACCGAGAAGTCGAACAGGAGGTGCCACAGGATCACGCCCCAGGGAGTGCAGGAGGCTGAGGCAGCGCTGACCATCGACCGCGTCGGGTTCCTGTCTGCCCGCATCGACCAGATGACCTACCGGATGGATTTCGATCTCTCATCACGGTCCGGCTCGGTGGTGATCAATGTCACCAACACCGAGCCGCGCCACGTGATGGAGAACATCGACCTCATCAGCAGGGTGTACACGTGCGGGTATGCCATGGGCAGCCTCATCACCGTGCTGGGTCCGGGGGAGAAGGTCGGGCATACGACGGTTCCCCAGGGCATGGTGGGCATCGGTACGGTATGTTCCATCACGCTCAACGGGGTGCTGCTGAAGTACGGCATTCCCACCACCTCGCGGTTCGGCGGCCTGCTGGAAATCACGGACAGGAAGCCCACCAGGTTCGTGGAGATCATCATGTACGAGGGCACCAGCCTCGACCCCCTGGAGGTGTTCATCCGCAGCGGAATGACCGACTACATGGGTGCCGTGAAGACCGGCAGCGGGAGGATCGGGGCCAGCTTCCGGGAGTTCCCCGCAGCGAGCAGGAACATGGTGGAGGACCTGGCCGACAAGCTCGATGCAGTGGGCCTCGGTGGATTCATGCGCATCGGGCGGCCTGGACAGACGCTGCTGGAGATCCCGGTGGGCGAGGGCAGATTCGGCGCCATCGTCATAGGGGGCCTCAACCCCGTGGCCATCCTCGAGGAGAACGGCGTCAGGGTTCATTCCCGGGCCCTGGCGGGCCTCATCGATTTCAGACGGCTCTTTCCCTACCGAGAGCTGGAGAAGATGCTGAGGCCCTTCCTTCCCTGAACCCCACATGGTGTACGCGCTGACTCAGTGAGGGAAACGAGAACGGGGGGCATGATCCGCTCATGCCCCCCGTTCACCGGTGGTAGTCCCAAGGGGAATCGAACCCCTGTTTACGGCGTGAGAGGCCGTTGTCCTAGGCCACTAGACGATGGGACCGCACTCACTGGCTGGGGGACTAGGATTCGAACCTAGATAAACGGAGTCAGAGTCCGCTGTCTTACCATTGGACGATCCCCCAGCGTATTTAGCTCTTCTAATGACAGAACCTGGCCTTGTCAAGGTGTTTTTCTCCCGCCCGGAACAGGGGCGGATGGAGCACGGGAGCCGTTTTGGTGGCATGATGCCCCGGCATCGGATTGGTGTTCGGGGTGCAGGTGAATCCGGGGGAAATGCCTTGTCTTGCGCCTGCGCCGATGGTATCTTCAGTCAATGACCATCAAGGACGAGAAACTCTACATCGTGATGGTGGGCCTGCCCTCCCAGGGCAAATCCACCATCGCGTACCGGCTGCAGGACATCTTCAAGAAGAACGACATCCCCACCATGATCTACAACAACGGCGAGCTCCGCAGGAGGTACGCCCCCACCGAAACGTGGATGTCCGAGTTCTACAACCCAGACAACACCGAGGCCGTGGACCTGAGGAAGCACTTCGCACTCATGAACATCCAGCGGGCCAAGGCCTACCTGAGGAACAGGGGAAAGGTTGCCATACTGGACGCCACCAACGTGAGCCGGTCCCGGCGCGAGCTCATCGAGGAGCACCTGCAGGACCACCCCATCCTCTACATCGAGTGCATCAACAACGACGGGGACATCGTGGACCTGAGCATCCGCCACAAGGTCCGTTCACCCGAGTTCGCCTCGCTGACCCAGGAACAGGCGGTCGCCGAGTTCAAGAAGCGCATCGACTACTACCGCCTGATCTACAACCCGCTGCACGTGGAGCGGAACTACATCCTCATGGATTCCCTGCACAACCGCATCGTGAACGAGCAGATCGAGGACCAGCTGCCCCTGTACTCCCGCATCCGGGACTGCCTGGTCACGGACGTGGTGAAGAGCCTGTACCTCATCCGGCACACGGAGAGCATGTTCAACGTGGAGGACCGCATCGGCGGCGATCCGGACCTCACGGAGCGCGGCAGGGCTCAGGCCCGGGCCCTGGGGAGGTTCTTCCGGAAGAAGAGGCTCGCCTACATCTTCACCAGCGAGAAGAAGCGCACCATCCAGACGGCCGAGGCTATCAGGGCCGAGCAGGAGGACTGCGAGATCGTGCCGCTCAGGGAGTTCAACGAGATCAATGCCGGCATCTGCGAGGGCATGACCTACGAGGAGATCCAGCGGTTCAAGCCGGACATCCACTCGGCCCGCAAGGCGGACAAGTACAACTACGCCTACCCTGGCGGGGAGGGGTACGCCTCCATGAAGGAGCGGATCAAGATCGGCATCAAGAAGGCCTTCTTCCTGAACCAGAAACCCGACAACATCATGATCATCGGGCACCGGGCCGTCAACCGCATGATTTTGTCGCACTTCCTCTACCGGCGCGAGGACGACGTGCCCTACATCTACGTGCCTCAGGACAAGGTCTATCACATCGTGGCCACCCAGGACCGCAAGGTGTTCGAACTCAAGAAATACGCCTAGGCGGCAGCTGCCTCAGGGCGTCCTGTCCAGGGCGTCGATGGCCTTCACCATGGCAGCGGCGGTCTCGAAGTCGGGGTTGATGCGCAGCGCCTTTGAGAAGCACTCCCTGGCCAGGCGGTTCTGCCCCATCTCCAGGTAGGCCCTGCCCATGTTGAAGTGGATGTTCTCGTCGGCGGGGTCGATCTTCACCGCCTTCTGGTATACCTTCACCGCGTCGGCGTGCCGGTTCTGCCTCCGGTAGATGATCCCCAGGCTGTTGTACACGTTCGTGGTGTTCGGGTTCAGCGAGATGATCTCGTTGAAGATGCTCTCGGCCTGGTCGTGCATGTCGCGCTCCAGAAAGATCTCGCCCGCCATGTTGAGGTACTTCTCCGCCATCTCGTTGTTGCCAATCTTGATGTAGACCTCCGCCATGGCCTGGTAAGCCTTGGCGAAGAGCTGGTTGATCTGGGTGGCCTTCCGAAAGGCTGCCAGGGCCTCGTCGTACTCGCCCCGGGCGGTCTTGATATAACCGATATTGTAGTAGACCTCAGCGGATTCGAGGATGGTCAGGACGCTCTCGTACTCCCGGAGCGCCCTGTCGAAGACCCCGGCCCTCATGTACGCGTCGCCCTTCTCCAGGAAGGCCCTGGCCTTCTTTGCCGACGGGCTCATGTCGAATTCCATGATGAGCCTGATCTTGGTCTCCAGGATATCCACGCTCAGGGGCTCCACGAGGATGGCGTTCACCCCCGCCTCTCCCGCCTTGATGACGTCGCTCCGGGTGATCTCGTTGGTCCAGAGCACCACGGGCGTATCCGCATAGTAGCTGTCCGAGCGGATGACCTTGAGCAGTGCCAGGCCGTTCATCTCGGGCATCTCCCACTGGGCGATGACGATGCCCGGGTTGACCCGCTTCATGACCTCCCAGCCGGAAGGACCGTCATCGGAGTGTTCCACAGAGGTGTAGCCGATCTTGGCGAGCATGGCGGTGAGGTTCTCGTGCAGAAAGGCATTGGGGCCGATGACGAGGATCCGGATACCCTGCGCGATGCTCATAGCGGTTCCTTTCCGGCGTGCATCATCGGCGACATGCAGGAGGGTTCCCGGTCGGGAACCCTCCTGCCGACGCGGACGTCTTCCTGTGTCCTCTGCTGCGTTCCCATGGTGATAACTATAATAAATGCCGCAGACTCCCGGGGCAAGCGGCAGATGGGTCCAAGGCGGGTCCGTGTCCGCATGCAGGAGGGTACTCGCAGTCGGCTGGTGTCGAGCAGGGCCTTTTCCGGCCGCACCAGCTAGAAGCGGCGCGCAACGCCGATGGCGACCCGGAAGGTCTTCAGGTCAAGCTCCGCATCGATGCCGCTCAGGCTGTACCCGGTATCGTTGAACCCGGGCGTGGCGGGGTCGTCTGCGTACCAGTACTGGGTCTGGTGGCCGTCCGTGGCGATGCGGGCGAAGGCGCATTCCGAGGCGAGGACCCAGTGCTCAGTAACGGCAAAGGACCCCCGCATGGAAGTCTGGTAACCGTTGCCCGTGGTGCTGGTGCGGGAGACCCTGTTCCGCCTCAGGTGGTCGTCCTCGTCGTGTGCGCGGACATACGGCAGGGCAGCGGCCTCGAGGGTTATCTCGATGCTCCCCTCGACGGCCGCCCTCAGGGCGATACCGGCGGAGAAGATGTCGTAGTCCACGGAGTAGAGCGTGGTGGGGCCGTCCACCACGACCGTGCTGGAAGCCCAGGGGCCATAGCCGGTCTGAGAGGTGTTGAACCCCCGGTAATCGTACTCCTCGTGGCGGTATCCCAGAGAGATGCCTGCGGACAGGGTCCCCGAACGCACCGGGAAGATGCGGGAGCTCACGGCCATCACGAGCGCCTTGGAATCCAGTTCTGTGGTGGACGCGATGTCCACGCCCGCGTGGGGCTGTCTCCCCGGATACTCGGCCTCGTCCAGGTAGTCGCAGTCCAGCATGGGGCTGTTGCCCCCACCCCACGGCTCGGCCGCGATGCTCAGGTCGAGGTCCATGCAGTCCAGAAGCTCCAGGTTCAGGCCAAGGCCCGGGGTCTTCACGTCGATGGGCCACCTGAGTTTGCTCGTCCCGCCGTCGAAGGTGGTGGTGTTCGTGGTCCTGCCGGTCATGAGTGCGCCGTCCAACCGGACGGTTCCGGAGAGGGCATGCGCCCGTGCATCGAGGGGCGGCCACAGGAGGGCCATCATGCAGACGAGGGCAATGACCGGCCAGGCAGGCGGTCGAGGGGGCTTGAGGATATGGGGTGAAGAAGGCGCATCAGGGCTGGGCGCAGGGACCACGGCTCGTGTGGCTGGTGGTGTGTGGAGGCGGCATGGGTCCATCAGGTACGGGTTACCATGTTCCATTTTTGGCAGGCAAGGAAAATTATGGTGCAGGATCATGCGGCCGCGGCCCTGGGGCTACTCGATGGCCTTGCCGGTGCTGGTCATGCTGAGGGCGCCGTGTCGCACGCCCTTGACGGACCGCAGCGAATCGGCCAGCTCCTGCACCCCGCTGGCCCTGCCTCTGACGGCCACGATCTCCAGGCAGTTGTGATGGTCGAGGTGGATGTGCTGGGTGGAGATGATGATGTCCTGGTGATCGTGCTGGATGTCGGTGAGCCGGCTTGAGAGCCCCCGCTGATGGTGGTCATAGATGAAGGTGATGGTGCCCGCCACCTCCTGGTCGTTCTCCCACTCCTGCTTCACCAGCTCCTGGCGGATGAGGTCGCGCAGCGCCTCGGAGCGGGTGGCGTATCCGCGTCTCTCTGTGAGGTCATCGAACCGGTGGAGCAGGCCCTTGTCCAGGGAAACACCGAACCGTACGAGTTCTGACATGTGGCACCTCCGATCTGATTCGTGCCACAGCCCCATGGTGTGTGTCAAAGACAAAGTCTCTCGCGGGATGGGGAAGAATGGAGGCGGCAACCGGATTTGAACCGGTGAATAACGGTTTTGCAGACCGTCGCCTTACCACTTGGCTATGCCGCCATGTCCCGACCGGAGCCTCCTAGGTATACCGGGGAGCGCACGGAAAAGTCAAGATGTCAGATGCAATCCGCCAGGGCACATGCCCCGGTGCATCAGGAATTCCCTGAGGCCTTTCCCCTGCCTGATGATCTCCCTCATGTCGGAGCGGTCCACCCAGCGGCTGTAGAGCCAGAACCACTGGTGGGGCTGCTCGTGCACCATGGACTCCACCCATGACTGCATGCGTGCGCTCAGGTATCGCACGGCGTCTGCCCCCGTCCCCGGGGCCGTGGCGTCGAAGGGTTCCGCGAACCTGATGCGGTAGGTGCCGCCGATCTTGTGGGCGCACACCGGCAGCACGA
>CAZNGL010000141.1:0-7378 GCA_964572405.1 uncultured Bacteriovoracaceae bacterium | reverse complement strand
ACTCCTGCAGGTGGACCGCCTCGACCCGGACGATACGCTCGGCCAGGAACTGGGCTGCGCCCCCGGTCACGTGGAGATACACGCAGTCGTGCGCCATGAGGGCCGCGCGGGTCTTCTCGCCCATGCCGCCCTTGCCCAGGATCGCACCGGGTCGGAAGCGGGCGATGACCTCGGCCTGGTACGGCTCTTCCCGCATGGACGTGGTGGGACCCGCCGCGGTGATCCTCCAGTGCCCGTCCTTTTCCACCACCACGGGTCCACAGTGGTAGATCCCCAGACCGCTCAGGTCCATGGGAGGCTTTCCCCCTGATGCCAGGAACCTGTGCACCTGGTCACGGCCCGTGACGATGGTGCCGCTCAGTTCCACCATGTCGCCGATGACGAGCCCCCGGATGACCTGGGGGGAAAGGGGGGTTGTCAGGTGTTTCAGATCCATGCGCCGATGCCTCCCGTCTCGTCAAGCTCCACCTGGTAGCGCCTGGTGGCCCAGCAGGAGTAGCTCGCGGTCACGAAATAGCAGGCCGGGTGCCTTCCCGCGACACCGATCTTGCACCCCAGCAGGGTGGTCCTTCCGCCGAGGCCCATGGGGCCGATGCCCAGGGAGTTGGCCTGCTCCACGACGGTCTTTTCCAGGGATGCCAGAACCGGCGAGGGATGAACGTCGTCCAGGCGCCGGAAGAGCTGTTTCTTCGCTTCCATGTATCCGGATGCCCGGTCGCCCCCGATGCACACGCCGAGGATCCCCGGCGCGCATCCCTGGCCCTGGGCCTGGTACACCGCATCCAGGAGGCAGCGGCGCACCCCCTCGAAATCCCGCCCTGCCTGGATCCGTGCCATGGGAAGGCTGTACTGGGCGCTCATGTTTTCAGAGCCCCCGCCCTTGAGCATGACCCGGACCACGGTGGGTCCGTCCGTTGGCTCGAAGTGTATCTGCGGCACACCCTCGCCGGTATTGTCACCCGTGTTCCTGTCCGTCAGGGGGTCCACGCAGTTCTGCCTGAGGATGCCATCGGTTGTCAGGGCGCGCACGGCGTTCCTGATGGATTCTTCGATGAGGACAACGTCCATGCCCGGCCGTGACTGGATGAAGGCGAGCAGGGCGCCCGTGTCCTGGCAGACGGGCAGGGTCCGTTCCCGGGACAATGCCGAGCTTTTCAGGATCATGTCCAGGGTCGCCCGCGCGATGGAACCGGTCTGCTCTGCAGCACGGGCGTTTTCGACGGCATCGAGAATGTCCTGCGGCAGCTCGGTGCAGGTGCGGCGGATGAGCTCGTACATGCTCTGGTATACCCGGTCCTCTTCCATGGGGGATCTATAGCACAATGCGGTGAGGTTTATCAAAGACTGACAGGGCTGCAGGGAGTTTCCCACGGATGAAACCGGGCGCTATCCCTCCATGCGGGCCAGGTCGTGCACGGTGTTGATGTTGGAGAACAGGACCTCGGGGTCGCCGAAGAGCCGCAAGGTCTCCTCGGGGATGATGAGGGTATCGACCCTATCCACCAGCTCCATGATCCGGTAACTGTTCTGTGCCAGCAGACTCTCCGCATGGGGGATGATGGTCCTGCGGTAGAAGGCATGGAGAGGCTCCCTGCCCTTGGACCACAGGGGCATGGTGATGTCGTGGCCCTGGGCCTGCGCGATCATGTGGGCGATGAGCCCGGGGTTGAGGTTGGGCATGTCTGCGGCGCAGACAAAGCAGTACTCGGCGCTGGTGGAGTTCAGCGCGGTATAGATGCCTCCCAGGGGGCCGCAGCCGGGCCGGATGTCCTCCACCACTCGGTACCGCTCAAGACCCGGCCGCAGATGGCCCACGAGGACGACTTCATCGAACAGGTCTTTGAGGATGCCGGTCACGTGATTGATGAGGGGTCTGCCCATGTATTCGGCGAAGACCTTGTCCGTGCCGAACCGCCTGGATTTCCCCCCGATGAGGACAACGCCGGTCATGGGCAGGTCTTTAGGATTCCCGGGCAAGGCTCGTCAAGGAAAATCCGAGACCTTCCCTCCCCCGGGGATTCGGGTGCTCCGATCCGGAACGACCCAGTGGGAGAGGATGCATAAAGCGGAAGCAATACGGTGTATTGCCGTATGCAGACACAGAAGGATCAAGTACTTGAGGCCTCTGTACGGGGAGGGGATTGCCTCTTGTTACCGGTCTCCATAAGGCCAGATCCGGTTCAGCAACATTCCCCTTGCTGAATCCTGAACCACCATTCAGTTTCCGCTTGAAGCACTTTCCAATGCATGATAAGGAAATATGCTCGAAAGCGTAAATATAGCAGCGCGACCGAATACGCGATAGGGGGTAAACCGTGGCAGCAGTCGATACAATCAAGACGGATGCGGGCCTGGCGGAATTCACGGCCGAGCAGCTCGCGCAGGTGGACAAGATCATCGCGGATCACAAGGGGAAGCCCGGCGCCCTGATCCCTGTGCTGGAGCAGGTTCAGGAGGTCTGCGGGTATCTGCCCAGGGCGATTCAGGCCGTGGTGTCGGACGGACTCAATATCCCCCTTGCCAACGTGTTCGGCGTGGTCACCTTCTACTCCTTCTTCACCATGGTCCCCCGGGGCAAACACGTCATCCGGGTGTGCCTCGGTACGGCGTGCTACGTGAGGGGCGGGCAGAACATCCTGGACCGGATGAGCCAGGTCCTCAAGATCGAGCCCGGGGGATGCACGGAGGACAGGAACTTCTCGCTGGAAACGGTGCGTTGCCTGGGCGCATGCGGGCTCGCACCGGTGGTGGTCATCGACAATGACACCCACGGCCAGGTGAAGCCGGCCAAACTCGAGCAGATACTCGCGAAGTACAATTAGGAGGATTCCATGGCCAAGCTGACCATTGACGACCTGAAAAAGATCAAGGAACGGGTTGAAAAAGAAGACCAGTTCAGGGCTGGCACCAAGAGGATCAAGCTCACCGTGCACATGGGCACCTGCGGCATCGCTTCGGGGGCCAAGGAAATCCTGGACACCTTCATGAACGAAATCACCGAGAACAACGTGAACGACGTGCTCGTCACAACCTCGGGCTGCATCGGCATCTGCAGCAGGGAACCGCTGGCGACCGTCGAGGAGCAGGGCAAGGAGCCCATCATCTATGAATTCCTGACACCGAACAAGGCCAGGCAGATCTTCAAGCGGCATGTCATAAACGGCGAGATCCAGATGGATTTCGTCATGGCCCGCGGTTCGGAGCACGATACAAAGGGGGGTGGCAAATGAACGTCTTTCGCGCACACATACTCGTCTGCGGCGGTACGGGTTGCCGCGCCAGCGGGAGCGAGGCCGTCCACACGGCCGTCGTCCAGGAGCTCATGGCAAGGAACCTGAGCGATGAGGTCTGCGTGGTGGAGACCGGCTGCAACGGGTTCTGCGCCGCAGGGCCCATCATGGTCATCTATCCGGAGGGCACCTTCTACCAGTACGTGAAGGCCGAAGACGTGCCGGAGATCATCGAGGAACATATCGTCAAGGGACGCCCGGTCAAGAGGCTCATGTACAAGGAGCCCACTGCGGCGGAGCCCATCCCCCACATGCTCGACATCCCGTTCTTCGGCAAGCAGAAGCTCATCGCGCTCAAGAACAGGGGTCTCATCGATGCGGAGAAGATCGACGAGTACATCGCCCGAGACGGTTACATGGGCGCGGCCAAGGCGCTCACCCAGATGACCCCTGACGAGGTCATCGAGGAGGTGAAAAAGTCGGGTCTGCGCGGCCGTGGGGGCGGAGGGTTCCCCACCGGTATGAAGTGGTCCTTTGCCCGCAAGTCACAGGGCGATGTCAAGTACATCCTCTGCAACGCCGACGAGGGCGACCCGGGCGCGTTCATGGACCGTTCCATCCTGGAGGCTGACCCCCATGCGGTGCTCGAAGGCATGATCATCGGCGGCTACTCCATCGGTGCCAGCGAGGGCTATATCTACTGCCGGGCCGAGTATCCGCTCGCCATCAAGCGCCTCACCATCGCCATCGAACAGGCCCGCGAATACGGCCTGCTGGGCAGGAACATCCTGGGCACCGACTACAGCCTGGACATCCACATCTACCAGGGCGCCGGCGCCTTCGTGTGCGGCGAAGAGACCGCGCTCATGAACTCCATCGAGGGCAAGCGCGGCATGCCGCGGCCCCGCCCGCCGTTCCCGGCCAGCAAGGGCCTGTGGCAGAAACCCTCGGTGCTGAACAACGTCGAGACCTATGCCAACATCGCGCAGATCATCCTGAACGGCGGCGCATGGTACGCATCCATGGGTACCGAGCGCTCCAAGGGCACCAAGGTCTTCGCGCTCACCGGCGCGGTGAACAACGTGGGTCTGGTGGAAGTGCCCATGGGCACCTCCATCGGTGACATCATCTTCGACATCGGCGGCGGCATCCGCAAGGGCAAGCAGTACAAGGCGGCCCAGCTGGGCGGCCCTTCCGGCGGCTGCATCCCGTCCGAGGCACTGAACACCCCCACCGACTATGAAGAGATCATCAAGCTCGGCGCCATCATGGGCTCGGGCGGCCTCATCGTCATGGACGAGGACACCTGCATGGTGGACACGGCCAAGTTCTTCATGGAGTTCTGCCAGGAAGAGTCCTGCGGCAAGTGCACACCGTGCCGCGAGGGAACCAAGCGCATGCTTGAGATCCTGAAGAGGATCTGCAACGGCGAGGGCAGGGAAGGCGACATCGAGCTGCTGGAAGACCTGGCTGCCGTCATCAAGGACTCGGCCCTGTGCGGTCTCGGACAGACGGCGCCGAATCCGGTGCTCTCCACCATCCGCTACTTCCGGCACGAGTACGAGGCCCACATCTACGACAAGAAGTGCCCGGCAGTGGTCTGCTCCAAGCTGTTCAAGTCCCCCTGCCAGCACGCCTGCCCCATCGAGATGGACGTGCCCGCCTACATGGCGCTGGTCCGGGCGAACCGCCTCACGGACGCCTTCAAGATCATGAAGCGCACCAACCCGTTCCCGGGCGTGTGCGGCAGGGTCTGCCCGCAGTTCTGCACGAACAAGTGCCGCAGGGGCCAGCTCGACGAGCCCATGGCAATTGCGTGGATCAAGCGGTACATCGCGGACAACGCCAAGCGGCCCAAGATCGACCAGGTCCCGGTCAGCCGCAGGGAGAAGATCGCGGTCATCGGCGCAGGGCCTGCGGGCCTCACCGCAGCCCAGGACCTGTGCCTGCGGGGCTACAAGGTCACCGTGTTCGAGGAGCTGCCCTATGCCGGCGGCATGATGCGCTACGCCATCCCCGAGTACCGCATGCCCAGGGATATCGTGGAGCAGGAGGTCGACGACATCCGGGCACTGGGCGTTGAGATCAAGACCAACACCAGGGTGGGGAAGGACATCAGCTTCGACAAGCTCCGCATGGACTACGACGCCATCGTCATCGCGGTGGGAGCCCACAAGAGTTGGAAGCTCGACATCGAGGGAGAGGACCTTTCCGGTGTCTGGGGCGCGGTGGAGTTCCTGCGCGAGGTCAACCTGGGCAAGAAGGTCAACGTCGGCTCCAAGGTGGCCATCGTGGGCGGCGGCAACTCCGCCATCGACGCGGCCCGCACGGCCGTGCGTCTGGGTGCCAAGGATGTCACCATCCTGTACCGTCGCGAGCGCAAGGACATGCCCGCCTGGGAGAACGAGATCGTGGCTGCCGAGCATGAGGGCGTCAAGATCGAGTACCTGTGCGCACCCACGAAGCTCGTGGGCAAGAACGGCAAGCTCGTGGGCGTGGAGTGCCAGCGCATGCGCCTCGGCGAGTTCGACCGCTCCGGTCGCCGCAAGCCGGTGCCCATCCAGGGCAGCGAGTTCACCCTGGCCGTCGACACCATCGTGCCGGCTATCTCCCAGAACACGGATGCATCGTTCATTCCGACGGGCTCAGACGTGATGCTGGACAAGTGGGGAGGCATCAAGAAAACAGGCAAGGCCAAGAACAGGACCACGGCCGAGAGCGTGTTCATCGCGGGAGACGCGGCCAGCGGCCCGGCCACCGTGGTGGAGGCCATCGCCATGGGCCACAAGACTGCGGCAGACATAGACGGGTTCATCCGGGCAAGGAACAACGAGCCTCCCTACAAGATGCCGCCCGAGGAGGTCATCGAGATCCCCTTCGAGGTGGACGAGGAAGTCGTGGAGACGCCCCGGGGCAAGATGCCCGAGCTCAAGAAGGCCGAGTGCCGGACGACCTTCAAGGAGGTGGAGCTGGGCTATCCAAAGAAGACCGCCTACAAAGAGGCCTGCAGGTGCCTGCGCTGCGACGCGGAGCTGTAGGGTGAGACCATAGGAGGATATGCATGACTATCACGATTGACAATAAAGAGTGTTCGTTCACCCCGGGCCAGACGGTCTACGAGGTGGCCAGGGACAACGGCATCGCCATCCCGGTGCTCTGCCACCAGGAGCAGCTCAAGCCCGTGGGCGCCTGCAGGGTCTGCGTGGTGGAGGTGCAGGGCGCGCGTTCCCTGGTGGCGTCCTGTGCCATGCCCGCGGAAAAGGGCATGGTGGTGACCACGAACTCCGAACGGGTCCTGAAGGCCCGCAGGCTCACCGTGGAGCTGCTCCTCACCCAGGGCCACCACAACTGCCTGGTGTGCGAGAGCAACGGAGACTGTGTGCTCCAGAGCCTGGCCTACTCCCTGGGCATCGATACCCCGCGGTTCGCTGAGCCCGAGACGGTCAAGCCCCTGGAGCAGGCCAACGAGATGATCGTGCGCGACATGAACAAATGTATCCTGTGTGGGCTGTGCGTGCGGGCATGCAACGAGATCCAGGTGAACCAGGTCCTGGATTTCTCCGGACGCGGTCCCACGGCGAGCGTGGGTCCCGCCTTCAACCTGGCCTATGAAGATTCGACCTGCGTGTTCTGCGGTGAGTGCGTGCGACTCTGCCCGGTGGGCGCGCTCTTCGAGAAGCAGGGCCGCTTCAAGAGCAGGGCGGGCGAGGCGCGCAAGGTGCGCACCACCTGCGAGTACTGCGGCGTGGGCTGCCAGCTGGAGCTCAACGTGAAGGACAACAAGGTGGTCAAGGTGAGCACTCCGCGCTGGAACGCGCCGCCGCCCAACTACGGCAGCCTCTGCATCAAGGGCCGCTTCGGGTACGACTTCCTCGACAGCCCGGATCGCCTCACCAAGCCGCTCATCAGGGTGGACGGCGAGCTCAAGGAGGCGACCTGGGACGAGGCCGTTTCCTACATTGCGGACAAGCTCGCGGCCATCAGGGAGAAGCATGGCCCGGATGCCATCGCAGGCCTGGCATCGGCCCGGTGCACCAACGAAGAGAATTACCTGTTCCAGAAATTCCTGCGCGCAGTGGTGGGTACCAACAATGTGGACCACTGCGCCCGGCTCTGACACAGCTCCACCGTGGCCGGTCTGGCCACTG
>CAZNGL010000140.1:0-7647 GCA_964572405.1 uncultured Bacteriovoracaceae bacterium | reverse complement strand
AGGACGAGATCGGGCCTCAGCGCATAGGCTGCCTCGATGTTGATGCGGCCGGGCGGGCCCACGATCCTCACCGGAGAGCCTTTGGGCAGGGGGCAGTAACTCGTGGCCCCCACCAGCAGGTCTCCGGCCTGGAGGTCATACACCTCCCGGGTGAGCGACGGGGCC
Organism: uncultured Bacteriovoracaceae bacterium; assembly: GCA_964572405.1. GTDB lineage: Bacteria > Desulfobacterota > Desulfomonilia > UBA1062 > UBA1062 > MWEI01. The sequence goes on along the minus strand of CAZNGL010000140.1, from coordinate 7,482 downwards.
AGGGACACGATCCGCAAGGCGTCACCGCTGCCGTACGAGTCCTGCGGGGCGAGGAGAACCGCGGCTGCCGCGAGCACGAAGGCAAGCAGGGAACGCGCGGGGAAGGCCTTCCATGGGGGCGCACCGCGCCGTGATGATGCCTGCGGTCCGGACATTCAGCCCGCGGCCTCTTCCGGGGCGGGGGCCCGTTTCTTCCCCGCGAAGTAGGCCACCACCACGCTGAGCTCGTAGAGGATGTACAGGGGAACGCCCAGCAGCGCCATGCTCAGGACGTCGGGCGGGGTGAGGATGGCTGCCACCACCGCGATGACGAGGAAGGAGTACTTCCGGTACCTCCTGAGCATGTGGTGGTTCACGATCCCCATCCGGGCCAGGAAGAAGACGATCACGGGGAGTTCGAAGGTGATGCCGAAGGCGATCACGAGGCTCATGCACAGGCTCAGGTATTCCTTCATGGACGGCAGGGCCTGGATGTGCTCCGTGGTGAACCCCAGGAAGAAGCGGAACCCGAAGGGGAAGGCCACGAAGAAGGCGAAGGCCGCGCCCATGAGGAAAAAGGCGCACGCCGTGATCACGAAAGGCAGCACGTACCGCCGTTCGTTCTCGTACAGGCCCGGCATGACGAACTTCCAGATCTGGTAGAAGATGACGGGCGCGGCCAGGAAGAGCCCGGCGAAGAACGAGACCTTGAGGTAGGTGATGAAGGCCTCCTGCAGGGATGTGTAGATGAGCTTCCCGTCCGGGGGCATGGCGGCCATGAGGGGGAAGGTGAGCACGTCGAAGATCTGCTTGGAGAATGAATAGGACAGGCCGAACCCCGCGGCCACGGCCAGGACGCACTTGATGAGCCTGCTCCTGAGCTCTTCCAGGTGATCGGTGACAGGGAGCTTGTCTTCTTCCACGGCCATGTCCTTTGCCCGGCCCGGTGGCGTTCAGGAGTTCTTCCCCGGCCGGGAAGACGGATCGTCCGGTGCGTTGCCGGCCCTCTCGTTCGAGGGTTCCCCTTCGGGTTTCTTCGCCGAGGCCGCGGCGGAGATGTCGATCTCCCGCTTGAGATCGTCCGCTGCCCGCTGGAACTGCCCGAAGGCCTTGCCCAGGGTGCGCGCGATCCCCGGGAGGTTCTTGGGCCCGATGACGATGAGCGCGATGATGAGGATGACGAACAGCTCCTGGCCGCCGATACCGAACATGCTAACGATCTATATCATTTCGTGAAGGACTGTCAAATGACCTTCTTGGGCCGGGATGCACGGCGGGTCGGGCTTGACGGGGCTGTTTCGAAGGCATTACAATGCACAGCCACCATGAAGGACTCCCCGATCCGCACCGCGGTATCTCTGTGTGCCGCCGCCCTTGCTATCATGCTCTGCACCGGCGCCGCTCCGGCGTCTCCCGGCGTCGCTCCGCTCGTGCTGTCTGCGTTCGAACCAGCCCCGAAGGCCACGGTGGGGGTGCTCCTGCCGCTCAGCGGGAGGTGGGGGAGCGTGGGGCAGCGGATCCTGAACGGCATCGCCGCCGCCGCCGGCGTGTTCGGACCAGCAGCGGCTGCGGACGTGCGGTATGTGGTCACGGACTACGGTTCCCGCGAGGAGTCCATCCCCGCCCTCATCGAGGACCTCGACCGCAGCCACCGGGTGACGGCGATCATCGGCCCGGTGGGTGAGCGCGCCTGCGAAATCGCGTGCAGGGAGGTCCAGGCCAGGGGCATCCCGGCTTTGGTGTTCACCCAGGCGGAGCTCGAGCCGAAAGACGGGACCTGCTGCTTCGGCGTCTTCCTCACCGTGGAGATGCAGGCCAGGGCCCTGCTGGGCGCCGCCCGCTCCCTGGGCGTCACCAGGTTCGGGATCCTGAGCCCTGACGACCAGTTCGGCAGGACCTTCTCCGAGCACTTCGGACGCCTGGCGCCCTCGTTCGGCGTACAGGTCGTGCGGACCCGGGTCTATGCCCCGGCCCGGGTGGACTTCCGGCAGGAGCTCGAGGCCCTGTTCCCGGGCAGGAAGAAGGCTGCGGCCCGGGGCGACGCCGTCGAGGCGGTCCTCATCCCCGATTCGGCCCAGAACGCGGCCCTGGCGGCCTCCTACCTCACCTTCCTGAGGATCAGGGCCAGGCTCTTCGGCCCCTCCCTGTGGGACAGCCCCGAGTTCGTCAAGGTGGGGGGGAGGCACGTGGAGGACGCGGTGTTCCTCAGCGGGTTCCACCCGGACAGCGTCCTGGCACCGGTGAAGGACTTCGGCCGCGCCTTTTCTTCCACCTTCCATGCCCAGCCGTCGGTCTGGGAGGCAAGCGCCTACGACGCGGCTTGCATCGTGCAGGGCTATCTCGCGGGGCACGGGCCCTCGCGCGCAGGGGTGAAGGGATACGTCGCGGGCCTGAAAAACTTCCCTGGCGCCAGCGGCATCCTGTCGTTCTCCCCGGCAGGCACGCCGGCCAGGACCGTCCACGTGCTCACCGTCAAGGACGGTCTCGTCCATGAAATACACCCTTGATTTTTCCGCATGAACTGTCCTAACCTGAGCCCCTGCATGAGAACCGTATGCGCCATGGCCCTGGCAGCCTGCGTCGTTGCGCTCCTCCTGTGCGGGTGCGCCCACGACGAGGAGGGCGTCAAGCCCGCCCAGGAGATGTTCGACGAGGCCCAGGCGCTGGCCCGGAAGAAGAGCGTGGAAAAGGCCGCCGAGGCGTTCATGCAGGTGCGGACATACTACCCGAGCCATGACCTCGCCCGCCTGGCGCTCCTGGCCACGGCCGACCTCCACTACGACAACGAGGACTACGAGTCGGCGCTGAAGAGCTACCAGGAGTTCCGCCTCCTCTACCCCACGGACGCGGAGGCGGGGCGCTGCCTGTACCGGATCGGCATGTGCCATTTCCAGCAGACGGGCACCTTCGACAGGGACCAGAGCCAGACCACCAGGGCCATCCAGAGCCTGGATGCCTTCCTCAAGACCTACCCCGACGCGCCGCAGGCCGAGGACGCGGCCCTGAAGCTGAAGGAGGCCCGCACCCTCCTGGCCAGGCACGACCTGTCCATCGGCAGGTTCTACCTGAAGAAGGGCAACCACAAGGCCGCGTGTGCGCGGTTCCAGGCGGTGAGGCGGCAGTACCCGGACGCGGCCCTCGAGGACGACCTCGATAGCCTGATCCTGCAGGCGTGCACCTCGGGCCCTGCGGCCAAGGAATGAGTCTCTTCAGCCGCCTCATACCCCCCCCTGCCGCAGTTGCGCCAAAATATTGATGCACCCCGCCTTCAGGCATGGTGATCATGGAAGCAAGCAATCAAGCGATTCTGCTGGAATTGCGGTAACCTCTCGCGATTGCCTGAAACATATAGCGTCATGAATCACGGCACATTTCCCTCCGCCAAGGTGGCATTCTTGGGCGGAATGACTCCAACTATCTATAATAAAAAGAGAATCATGATCTGGCATGATTTAAGCTTATCTCCCCGATATGTGCATTTTCATGACAGGGGAATGGCGATGACCAAGAAGGAGATCATACGGACGCTGGTACTGAGCCCGCTCTACTGGAAGCTCAAGCTCAAGGACAGGATATTCCTCATCAGGAAGCTCATTCCCCGGTGATCGTCCGGCCCCGGGGGACGCCCCCTTCGTCACGAAGGTCCCCGGGCAACAGCGAGCTTGCGCGCATCCCCCACGCGGATGGTGAAGTGGATGCGGTCGAGGTATTCGAGGAAGGGGATGGCGAACTTCCGCGTCGCCCCCACGATGGTCTTCATGTCCGCAGGCGCCAGTGCCTGGTTCCGCTCGATGAATTCCCGCACGCGGTCCCTGAGGGCCTGCTCGTGCGCGCCGGACAAGTAGAGCTCGTCGTTGATCCTGACCAGGCGGCCCTCCCGGCAGAGGAAGGCGAGGATCTCCGCCACGTCGCGCTGGGGCAGGCGCAGCTGCTCCGCCAGTTCCGCCACCCGGGGAGGGGCGAAGGCGGCGGCCTCGATGGCCTTCGCGATGGCCTCCAGCGCGTCGGTGTGGTCCGATGCCATGGAGGCGCTGAACCCGCTGACCGCGATGGTGGGGCCCGACTCTGAGAGGTCGCCCTTCCTGATGAGGTCCTGGAGGACCCGGTGGAAGAGCTTGGGGTCCACCCCGCCCTGGATCGTCGAGCGCAGGTGCTCACGGGACATGCCCGGCGCGGAGGGGTTCTTCCCGTGATACCGTCTGACCTCTTCGAGCAGGATTCCCTTGAGCCGCTCCAGGTATGTGCCGTGCACCATCAGGTCGTTGGCCGCGTCGAACCGCACCAGCTCCCCGGACGAGAGCAGCCCCGCGATGAGCTTCTCGGTCCTCTGGCCTGCGTCCGCGAAGACCGCTTCGATCCGCCGGCGCGAGATGCCGTGCAGGCCCGCGTCTTTCGCCAGCCCCGCGATGCGCATTGCCGGGTCGTCGTGCATGAGGTCGCGGATGACCTCCTCGGAGAAGCGGCGCGCCGGGTGCGGGTTCAGGACGACGCCGCCGCCCAGGGTGACCGAGGGCGAGACCGAGCGCAGGATGAAGCGGTCGCCGTAGGAGGCCACCACGGGCTCCCTGAGCCGGATCCGCCCCGCTGCCTGGGAGTCCACCGTGTACAGGCTGATCCCCCCCAGGACCTCCGCCGTGCCCAGGTAGAGGCGGACGCCTCCCCTGCCCGGTTTGCGCAGCAGCGTGAGCCGCGCGTCCAGGAGGCGGGTGGCCTCGAACACACCCGCGGGCACCACCCACTCGCCCCGGTCGATGTCTCCCGTGGCGAGCCCCTGGAGGTTCACTGCGGTGCGCATGCCCGCCTGGGCGGTCTCCACGTCCGTGTCGTGCACCTGGATGGTGCGGATCTTGGCGGTCCTGCCCGCGGGCAGCACCTCAACCTCCATGTCGTGGGTGAAGGAGCCGCGGGCGAGCGTCCCGGTCACCACGGTACCGAAGCCCTTGATGGAGAAGACGCGGTCCACGGGCAGGACCGGGATGCCCGTGACCTGCCGCTCGCGCACGAGCGCCACCTGGGCGTCCAGGACGGCAAGGAGCTCGTCGAGGCCTTCCCTCGTGGTGGAGCTCACCGCGACGATGGGCGCGTCCTTCAGGAAGGTTCCGGAGATGAAATCCTTCACGTCGCCCGCGGCGAGTTCGAGGAGGTCCTCGTCCACGAGGTCCTTCTTGGTGAGCGCCACCACGCCGCGCTCGATGCCCAGGAGCTCGCAGATCTGCACGTGCTCGCGCGTCTGGGGCATGACGCCCTCGTCGGAGGCGATGACGAGCAGCGCCAGGTCGATGCCCGAGGCGCCCGAGAGCATGTGCCGGATGAACCGAATGTGCCCGGGCACGTCGACGACGCCCACGCGCTCGCCCGACGGCAGGGCCATGGACGCGAAGCCGAGCTCGATGGTGAGCCCGCGCTCCTTCTCCTCCTTGAGGCGGTCGCAGTCGATGCCCGTGATGGCCTTGATGAGCGATGTCTTGCCATGGTCCACATGGCCCGCCGTTCCGATGACCACCCTCTTCATGGCGCGCAGTATAGACGCTTCGGGAGGGCGCAGTCAATTTCATCCCGCGAGGTTGTCCTTGCCCTGGGCCGTCTTCCTTATATATACCCATGGTGATGGACAGGCGGCTCGCTCTCATCTGCGCGGTGTGCGTCCTGGAGGCGGGGTTCCGGTGGTACTCCGGGCATGTCGCCATGGACTGGCTTTCGTACACGCTCCTGGCCAGGTGCGTGGAGATGGCCGTCATCCTCGGGCTCGCATACCGGTCCTGCGGCGTCACTGCCCCGTCCGTGCCGAAGGAGCTCGCCATCGGCCTCGGCGTGTCCGCGGCCTTCGGCTCGCTCGTCCTGCTCGCGGACCTCGCGAGCAGACTGGTCCTCGAAGGCGGGGTGCTGCAACACCTGCTCCCGCGCCAGGTTCCCGACCAGTGGCTGCCGTACTTCCTGGCGGCGTGCGTCGTGGGGCCCTTCGTGGAGGAGCTCTTCTTCCGGGGACTGCTCTATGCCTGGATGCGCGAACGCTGCGCCGCGTGGGTCTGCGTCGGCGTCACCGCGCTGCTCTTCGCCGCCATGCACGGGCAGCTCGTAGTGGTGCAGCTCGTGGGCGGGATCCTGTTCGGGGTGGTGTACGAGTGGCGCAGGAGCGTCTGGGCGGGCTACGTGCTCCATGCCGCGGCAAACCTGGGGCTGTGGATCATCCCCTTCGTGCATCCGCTCATGTAGCGCGATTCGGAAAGGGTCTCCGGGGAATGAGGACTGGTGCCGGAGAAGGGAATCGAACCCCCACGAACTTGCGTTCATCGGATTTTGAGTCCGACGCGTCTACCAGTTCCACCACTCCGGCAACCGTCATGGTTTTTAGCAGAGCCTGGGGCGCTTTGCAACAACGCGCGTGGCAGGCGCCCGGATCGCCGTGCATGCCGCGGGAAGCGGCCGAGGTGTGCGCGCGGAACGGCTTGCGGCCACGGCTCATACGGGCCGGGTGTGTGCATCGTGACCGGGCATTGTGTCGGAATTCCAACACATCCTTCGGGATAGGAATATGCAACCTGCTGATATGTTGGCACAATATTATGGCATGCATGTTGCTTGCAATATTTCTATTCTATGGAGAGGAGTGTTCTTGCAACAGTGTCCGTGTGGGCAGGTTCGAATGGGGGTTCGGGGGATTGTCCGTACGAGTCGCGCCCCCCTCATTCCAGGAGCGTACAAATCCTTGTTTTCCTTGTTGACAAACAGTCCGTGCCCTCTATAATAGTAGCTGACGTTTAATGGTGTGGTTCCAGTCCCACAGAGAAAATAAAAAAAGATTAAGTAGAGGAGGAAGATATGGCTAAGAGGTTTCTAGTTCTGATCGCACTGCTCATGCTCGGCTTCTATGTGGCAGGCTGTGCGGAGGGAGATGAGAGCGCAAGCGTGGTGAATCCGAATCCTTCGCCGATCACCAACATGAAGGGCTCCATCTCGGGTGTTGTCATGGATTCCTGCACGAATGACCCCATCCAGGGCGCCATCGTGTCCGTGGCCTACAGCGGCGGCGTGCACTCGGTCACCACAGGGACCACCGGCACGTTCTCCTTCGCCAATGTCCCGGTGAACTACGTGTACTCCACGGCATTCACGGGCATCGGTGACGGCGACGGCTACCAGGTGGTGTGCGACCTCAGGTCCAACACCTCCTACGGGTATGCCTGGGTTTCCGAGGTGTGGGTCTCCGCCGGTGACCTTGCCGACGGTTCCAACATGGGCATCGAGGAGCCCGGCATCACCGAGGGCGGCAGCGGCGCAGACACCCCGGTGAGCGGCATCGACGCAGCGGTTCAGTTCTCCCTTGCACCGCTCAACGCGTCCATCTCGGGCACCATCTACGACGTGAGCAGCGGCCGCAGCACGGCAGTGGGCACCGGCGTGACCGTGGACCTGTACTACGGCAGCAAGTATATCCAGACCGCCCAGGTGAACGCCACCACCGGCGCATACAGCTTCGACAACGTCATGCCCAACCTGAGCTAC
>CAZNGL010000139.1:0-7907 GCA_964572405.1 uncultured Bacteriovoracaceae bacterium | reverse complement strand
CCTTGAGCCTGATGAACGCGCTGTGGTACTGGAGCAGGTGGCCCACCATGAGGATCCGCCCGTCCTTCTCCGCGACGGCCCTGAGCTCCTCGGCCTCGCCCACGTTGAGCGCCAGGGGCTTCTCCACGAACACGTCCTTGCCCGAGAGCAGCGCCTCCCGGGCGAGGGAGAAGTGCGTGGCGGCGGGCGTGGCGATGACCACGCCGTTGATCTTCCCGTCGTCGAGGAGCTCGCGGTAGTCCGTGGTGCACGTCACGCCGGCGTATTTTGTCCTGAATGCCCCCACGGCCTCGTCCGAGCTGTCGCACACCGCCGCAAGGGCGCCGAGCTCGGCATAGTTCCGCACCAGGTTTTTCCCCCAGTACCCCGTACCCACCACCGCCACCCTGGCCGCATCGTTCCTCTTTAAGGTTTTCTTCACGGCATGCCCCTTTACGCCACGGACCTGAGAACCGTTGCCGCGATCCGCTCCTGGTCCTGTGCGGAGAGGTACGGGTGCATGGGCAGGGAGAAGATCCTCGCCGCGGCATGCTCAGAGGCCGGGAAGTCGCCCTGCCGGTATGCGAGGTAGGCGTACGCGGTCTGCACGTGCAGGGGCTTGGGGTAGTAGACGGCGCTGGGTATCTTCTCGGCCTTCAGGGCGTCCAGGACCCGGTCACGGTCGTCGCAGAGCACGGAATACTGGGCCCACGCGCTCAGGTTCCCGGGGCTGACCGAGGGGCAGACGACCTTGCCGGATGAGCCCAGCAGTTCGGTGTAGCGGGACGCCACCTCCTGCCGCATGGTGATTTCCTCGGGGAAGATGGCGAACTTGGCCAGCAGGATGGCCGCCTGGATGGTGTCGCACCTGCCGTTGATGCCGATGCGGACGTTGTCGTACTTGTCCGAGCCCTTGCCGTGGACCCGGATGGAGTCGAGCACGGAGGCCATGTCGTCGCTGTCCGTGAACACCATGCCGCCGTCTCCGTAGCATCCCAGCGGCTTTGCCGGGAAGAACGACGTGGCCGCCACGTCGGCCAGGGAGCACGCCTTGGCGCCGTTCTGTTCCGCGCCGAAGGACTGGGCCGCGTCCTCGATGACGAAGAGGCCGTGCTCCTTGGCAACCGCGTTGATCTTCGCGTAATCGGCGCACTGGCCGAAGAGGTCCACCGGGATGACGCCCCTGGGCGTGAGCCTCTCGAAGCCCTTGGGCAGCGGATATCTCCCGGGGTTGCGTTCCTTCAGGGCTTCAAGAGCATTCTTGAGTTTTTCCGGGTCCATGTTGAAAGTGTCGGGCTCGATGTCCACGAACACGGGCGTGGCGCCCAGCAGCGAGATGACCTCGGCCGTGGCCACGAAGGTGAACGGCGTGGTGAAGACCGCGTCGCCCGGACCCACGCCGTAGGCCATGAGCGGCATGAGCAGGGCGTCCGTTCCCGAGGCGCACGACACGGCGTGCTTCGTACCGACGTATTCGGCCAGCCGCTTCTCGAGCTCCCTGACCTCCGGGCCCAGGATGTACTGGCCGTGGGCGAGGACCCTGGCGATGTTCTCCATGATGGCCCCGCGGATCCGTTCCTGCTGCGACTGCAGGTCGATGAACTGCATGAGTGTGTACCCTCCCGTATATTCTCTAAAGCTCCGCACCGTGTGGTGAAGGTCGGTCCCACACGTACCCTGGAGCGGCCACCACAGTGCACGATCTCACCTTCATTACCATAGACCGGCACGGGAAATCAAAGACGGCATGAGGGCATTCTCCAGGGAAACCTGATGGAGACACCGGGGTGGGAAGGAGGAGAAAGGCCAGGTGGGCCTGAAGGGTTTCTCAGGGTCCCCGCCCCTGCGGGAACCCTGCTCACAGAGCATCCCCTCGCGTACACGCGAAGGAGCGGCTACAGCAGAATCTCCAGGTCGGACAGCGGGTATGCCATGCACGGGTGGATGTAGCCGAACTGCCGGTCCGACTTGCGCAGCCTGACGCCCTCGGGGTGGAACACCCTGCCGGCCATGAGCTTGGTGCGGCACAGGCTGCACTCGCCCGAGCGGCACAGGGCCGGGATGACGACGTGGCTCCGCTCCAGCGAGACCATGAGCGGCTCGCCGGCGCGCGCCGGGATGGTCCTGCCGCCCCTGACCCTCACGCTGAACGTGTCACCGGCCTTCACGTCCCCGGGCCAGCCCGGCTGGGAGGTCACGTCCCTGGGGGGGCCGTACACCTCGGTGCGGACCTTCCTGCGGGCGACGCCGAGCTGTGCGAGCTCCGCTCTGCAGAATGCGTACATGACCTCGGGCCCGCACACGTAGAAGGTCTTCGCGGAGAGGTCCCCGAGGAGTTCCTGCATGAGCCCGGCGGTGATGAACCCCTTGAGCCCCCGGTACCGCTTCGGCGGGTTCGAGATGACGTGGCTCACCTGGATGTTGGGGTGCCTTTCGGTGATCCGGGCGAGCTCCTGTTCGAAGATGATGTCCTTGACGTCTGTGCTTCCGTATATGAGGTGGATGCGGCGGTCAAGGCCCCTGCTGGCCACCTCGCGGATCATGCTCATGAACGGGGTGACGCCGCTGCCGCCTGCCAGGAACACGAGGTCGTTCCCGTGGAACAGGGGGTTGTAGGTGAAGGTGCCGGCGGGCGAGGTGCTCTCGAACGCATCGCCCACCCTGGCCTCCTCCAGGAACCAGCTCGACACGAAGCCGTCTGCCACGCTCCGGATGGTGATGTCGTAGAAGCCCGTCTCGGTGGGAGACGAGGAGATGCTGTAGGGCCTGCTGGTGCGCACGCCGCCCACTTCCAGAAAGACGTTGATGTACTGGCCGGCCTGGAAGGGGGGCAGGTGGCCGCCACCAGAGGTGAGTCGGAACGTTTTCGTGCTCTTCGTCTCGGTGACGATCTCCGAAACGACGAGGGGGACGGTCTTCGGGTGGAGCAGGGCCATCATGCGCTCCACCTCGCCCTTGCGGTCGGTGAAGTCGGACCCGTATTTCCGCAGGGTCTGAATCTCTTCGGTGATCCTGGTGTAGCCCTCGATATCCTTCATCACGTCTTTGAGTGCCATGGTACCCTCCTCACTGGTTCCGCAGTGCCTTTAGCACTGAGCGCGCCGTGGATCTGCCCGAGGTCAGGGTCGGCTGGAAGCCGCCGCTGCCCACCCATGCCCCTGCGAAGTAGAGCCCCTTGATGGCGGACCTGTTCGTGAGGAAGTACGGGGAGTCCTTGGCGTACTGGTCGAACCCGTAGATGGCCCCGCCCGGGTGTCCGAGGTAGCGCAGGTGCGTGAGCGGGCTCGCGGCCTCCAGCTCCTCGATGTGGTCGCGGATCTTCGGGAAGACCCGCTCGGCGAGCTGCAGCATGCCCTCGGCGTAGCGGTACTTGGTGTCCGCGTACTCCTGCGGCGAGACAGCGTACCACGGGTCGCCGTACTGCAGCGCCACCAGGGCCGCCTGGCAGGTGCCCGGCGGCGAGAAGTCCGGGTCGGACACGTCGTAGCAGGTGAGCAGGGCCCACCCCTGCTGCTCCATGGTCTTCCACAGGGAAAAGGCCCGGTCCGCGTCCACGGTGGTGGTGATGAAGTTCGTGGTCTCGTGGATCCCGATATCCGCGGGCTCGCAGTCAAGGCCCATGTACACCGTGAAGGCCGACGGGCCGATGGAGTGGCTCTTCAAGGCGTTCAGCTCGGAAGCCGGGACGGCGTCGCGGTCGATGAGGTCGATGTAGGTGTGGACGGTGCTGGCGTTCGAGATCACGACGCCCGCATCCACGCGGTCGCCCTGCTCGGTTATGACGCCCTTCACCGCGCCGCCGTCCACCACGATCTTCCTCGCAGCGCAGTTGAACCGCGCCTCGCCGCCGGAGGCGAGATACCTGTCCAGGAGGGCGTTCGACAGCGCCTGGGAGCCGCCCTTGAGGTGGTAGGGCTTGAACTCGATGTAGGCCCAGAGCATGATGGCCAGGTCGCCGAAGGGCAGCATGCTCGGCGGCACGCCCACGTACCCCCAGTACACGCTCAGGATGGCCTTCAGGAGCGGGTTCTCCATGAACTCGTCCATGACCTCCTGGGAGTTCCGGAAGGCGTACTTGAAGTAGATGGGGTACTTCTCCTTGGAGATGTCCGGGTCGTGGAAGAACAGGCCCTGGACCATCTCCATGCTGAACCGGTACACCAGGTCCATGAACCGGGACAGGCCGTCAGCGTCCCTGGGGAAGCGCAGGGACAGCTCCTTCACGAGCAGCTCCCGGTTCGTGGGCAGCGTCACGTCGAAGGTGCCCGGGAAGACCACCCGGTAGAGGTTCTCCATCTCCACGAACTCGAGCCTGTCGAGCACCCCCATCTCGCCGAGGATGGCCCGCAGAGGCCCGGGCCGCTCGGGCGAGCCCATGCCGGAGAGCTGGTGCAGGGCCACCTCGAACTCGAACCGGCCGCGCACGAAGCTCGTGGCGCACCCGCCGGGGATGTTGTGCCGCTCGAGCAGGAGCACCTTCCTTCCTGCCTGGGCCAGCGTGAGGGCCGCTGTCAGTCCGCCGTTGCCTGCTCCGATAACCACTGCATCATAGACGGGCATGGATACCCCCTTGCAAAAGATTAATATTGAAGTTTCACTTTAACCTTTATAATCTGACAGCGGCCCCCTGTCAAGGGAGGAGTGCCATCCCGATCACCACCGCATGCCGACCGTACGGCCCCAGGGGCTTTGCCCCATTTCCCTTGCAAAGAAACAGGCTTTTCACTATGCCCTTCATTCATGGACACGAGCGGACCCATAGGGCTCATCGCCGACAGCCACGGCAGGACCGACCTCATGGTCCGTGCCATCCTCATGCTCAGGGACTTGGGCGCGCGGGAGATCATTCACCTGGGCGACATCTGCGACTCCCTGGCGCCGCTCGCCCTGGAGGATGCCGTGGGTGTGCTCCGGGAACACGGGGTTCAAGCCCTCAGGGGCAACAACGAGTACGCCGTCTGGGTCAACCACCGGGGGGAGAGGGCAGGCCTCCTTCCGGAGGGGGTCCTGTCCTACCTCGAAGGCCTCCCGTACACCATGACGAGGGGAGACATCCGCTTCGCCCACTCGGCGCCCTTCGACTGGCCTGCCGCCACGAGCTGGCCCATCACGGACAACCACCCCCTCATCGACCTGGCGGGCATCATCGACTGCCGCATCCTCTTCCGCGGGCACTCCCACACGCCGTCCGTGGTGGAGCTCCATGGGAAGGCCATGAACAGGATCCCGGCGCCGCCGGGGCTTTGCATGCGGTTCCGCGGCGACAGGAGATACGTGGTCACGGTGGGGGCCGTGGAGGACGAGCTGCTGGCACTCTTCCTGCCCGGGGACGACGAGGTGCGGTTTCTCAGACTTGATGCGTGACGGTCCGGCTCCCGGGGATGCTCACCACGGGCACCGCCGCCGGGAAGGTTATCGGCGCGGGTGGCGGGGGCGGCCGTCACAGCTCGATCTGGGCACCGAGCTCCACGACTCGATTGGGCGGCATGCCGAAGTATGAGGTCGGGTTGGAGGCGTTGCGCGCCATGAACACGAAGAGCCTCTTGCGCCAGCCCATCATCTTCGAGGTGCCGGTGGCGAGCAGGGTCTCCCGGCCAAGGTAGTAGGTGGTGGTGGCCGGGTCCGTCTTGAGGCCTTTGCGCGAGGCGATGTCCATGATCTCGGGGATGCTGGGCGTCTCCATGTACCCGTAGGCGGCCACGAGCCGGTAGAACCCGTGGCCGAGGTTTTCGATCTTCAGGCGGTCGCAGGCCGCCACGCTCGGTATGTCAGAGGTCTGTATGGACAGGATGAGCACGTTCCTGTGGAGGACGTGGTTATGCTTGATATGGTGCAGGAGCGCCGCAGGGGTGCCTTCCGGGGACACGGTCATGAACACCGCCGTGCCGTACACCCTCTTCACGTCGTGCACCGCCACATCCTCGAGGAACAGCTCGATGGGGAACCGCTTTTCCAGCATGACGAGGGAGAGCTGCCTGCGACCGTCCTTCCAGGTCTTCATGAGGACCAGCACGCACGCCGCAACGAGCAGGGTGAACCACCCCCCGTCCAGGACCTTCATGAGGTTGCCGCTCACATTGGGTATGTCGAAACACAGGAAAAGCACGACCACCGGCAGTGCCTTCCAGAACGGCCAGTCATAGGCCCTTCTCACCACGACGAAGTAGAGCAGCGACGTCATGGTCATGGTCAGGGTGACGGCGATCCCGTATGCCCCGGCCAGGCCGCTGGATCCCTTGAACATCAGCACCACCGCGATGCACAGGATCATGATGGTGTAGTTCACCCCCGCGATGTAGATCTGCCCCTCCTTCTCGGAAGACGTATGGATGATGCGCATGCGTGGGCAGTACCCCAGCTGGATCGCCTGCTGGCTCAGGGAGAAGACGCCCGAGATCAGGGCCTGGGAGGCGATGATGGTGGCTATGGCGGCCAGGCCGACCATGGGGTACAGCAGTGCGCGCGGAACCAGCCCGTAGAAGGGGTTGGAGGCCGTCTCGGGCTGGTGCAGCAGGAGCGCACCCTGGCCGAGGTAGTTCAGCAGCAGGGCCGGGTAGGCGATGCATATCCACGAACGGCTGATCGCCCGGTACCCGAAATGGCCGAGACCGGCATAGAGGGCCTCGCTGCCGGTGATGACCAGCACCACCGAGCCGAGCACCACGATGCCGTGCCACCCATGCACGGCAAAGAAGTCTATGGCGTAGAGGGGGTTCAGTGCCCTGATAATCTCGGGCGAGGCCACGACCTGCCGGAACCCCAGCGCGGCGATGACCACGAACCACGTCAGCATGATCGGGCCGAAGACACTGCCGATGCGCGCCGTCCCGCGGTGCTGGACCAGGAAGAGCCCCAGGAGTACCAGGACCGTGAGCGGCACCACCAGGGGATCCGCGGCCGTGGTGGCCACGCTCAGCCCCTCCACGGCGGAAAGGACCGATATGGCAGGGGTGATGATGCCTTCGCCGAACAAAAGCGAGGCCCCGATGAGCGCCAGGAGGACGACGGCTGATCTCGCCTTCGCTCCGAGCCTGTCCATGTGGGCCTGCGCCTGGCCCAGGAGGGCGAAGATGCCTCCTTCGCCGCGGTTGTCGATGCGGGTGACGAATCCCACGTACTTGATGGTCACCACCACGGTGAGCGACCAGAAGATGAGCGACAGGACCCCGAGAATGGTCCCCGGAGAGACTGCTATGGCGTGTTTCCCGTGGAAGCACTCCCTGACGGCATAGAGCGGGCTGGTGCCGATGTCGCCGAAGACGACCCCCAGGGCAGCCAGCGTGATGGCCAGGGTCTTCCTGTCCAGCGGTCCGCCCCCCTGCTCTTCACACTGGCCCGGTACCGACCCCTCTGCGCCTTCACCCTGTTTCTCGTCCTGCATCCGAAAGCCTCCAGAACCTGATCGGAGGGATGGTCTCAAGGGAAACACGCGGCAGGGCCATCTCCTCGACGCCTGCGGGGTTAGCTGTCGGGCTCGGGCCGAAGAGATTGCCCTTCACCTTGTGGTGATACGCCCCGGTACTCGGGTCCCCCGCTCCCCTGTGTGGGATTCGGCATGTTGGAAAGGGTCTCTAGCATCTCGGAAGACTGGTGTCAACATGAGGTCTGCCATGGCTTTCTCTCCACATTCCCGAGAGTTATCAGCCATGGGCCGGAGCGTGGCCATGCAGCGAACCCGAGGATGGCGCGCCTCAGAGAAACCCGTTGTCATCATGCCGGTCGCAGGGGTCGTCGACAACCCATGCCAGCGGTGGACGCCCGCGCAGGCCCCACGCCCGTATGCTCGGGCATGGGGCTCCTGAAGACTCCCTCCTACTGGAGCAGCGGCCCCAGCACGCTGAACATCTCGGGGAGCTGTTCGAAGTACTTGGGGTTCTCCAGGCTCTTGATCTTGTCCCAGGCCGCCATGATCTCCTCGGGCTCGGGTA
>CAZNGL010000138.1:0-7914 GCA_964572405.1 uncultured Bacteriovoracaceae bacterium | reverse complement strand
TGAGTGAAAGGCCTGTTTCTAGGAGTCGCTTCTCCATCATGCATATACCATAGAAAACACGGTTCAGGGCAGGGGTGATGCGCAACTCCCGCAGGGGATCGTGTCCCATGGCTGCTCCCGGGGACAGGGATGCCACAAGACGCGAGGCTGCCATGACAGGGAGGAGGAGTGTCATGAAAGAGGTTGTGTGCTTGATCTCGAACCCTGCATGAACCATCATCCCGATAAGTCCCTTTCTCGAGTACCTCCTCTGGTGAAAGGCCTTCTCATCCTGAATCGACCACAGCCAGGGGTGCTGGGGCACCGTTACGATGACAAGGCCGCCGGACTTCAGCGACCGATGCATCTCCTTGAGCGCAGAACGGTCATCCTCTATGTGCTCCATGACATCCAGGGCCAGTATCAGGTCGAACTCCCCCTCGAAGGGCATCCTGCAGGCGTCCATCTGATAGAACTCTGCATCAGGAACCCTTGCATGGGCATACGACAGTCCCTGCGCGAAGAGATCTGATCCGGACAGGCTCATCCGGGGGAAGGCACGCCGGACAGCCGCCAGGACGACACCGGTGCCGCACCCCACCTCGAGCACCGACTGCGCTTCAGTGGCGTATCGGTCGATCATCCGCAGGATGATCCCCGTGCGGTGACGGAACCAGAAGTGTCCTTCCTCCAGGCGGTAGAGGTCGGGGAAGTAGCGTGCATCAAAGCCACCCTGCCCGTCATCTCCCTCATGCATGAGGAAGGTGACCCCGGGGGAGGAAACCGGTGCCATCGAGCATGCGGGGCATTTCCACCCCGGCTTGTCAAACCTGTGGCCACAGACCGGACAGAGCTTCATGGGCAAGGTCCCAGGTCAAGGTCTCTCACGTGAACCACCTGTGGAAGGTGTAGAACGAGGACACCGGTTCGAATCCCAGGCGGATCCATACCTTCTGACTGGCCAGGTTGGTGACCTGCGTGGATATGGTCATCTCTTCGAGACCCTTCTCAGCACACCAGTCCAGGCAGTGGATCATGATGGCGCTGTAGACTCCCTGCCCGCGGAACGACGGCGAAACGCCGAACAGGAGCCCTTCCCCCTGCCTTGAGTCGTTCATGTGCATGGTGCCGAACCCTGCGATGTCGTCACCCACGCAGGCGACCACCACCCCGTCCGCCGGGTCCCGGGACAGGCATGAGCGGTAGGCCCAGTCCGCATACACCTCATCGCACTTCTTCCTGTCGAGCCGGCTGTCCGCATGATAATGCCCCAGGTACCCATGGAAACAGTCGCCGGCCATGCGCCTGATCTCGTCTTCATCCCCCGGCCTGTACCCCCTCACGGTGATCCCCGGCCTGGCCGGGGTGTTCCTATCTCCCGGGATATCCCGCGAGAAATAGATGAGGGTGTCCATGAGGAGGAATCCCTGCTGTTCCATCTCCTGTGCGGCAGGCAGCCAGGCGGTGGGGCACCGGGCGATGAGCAGCTCCACCTGGTGCTCTGTGCAGAACCTCATGACCTCCGGTATCCCTTCTGATCCCAGTCGGCCGCACTTCGCCGTCCTGACCCCGAACCGGTCTTCATCGAGCCGGGAAAGGTATACCTGGGAAGCCATGGTCATGGCCGGCCCGGCCCCTCGTCGTCGATCCGCTGCCGGACTTCTCTCACCACACTGCTCGGCCTGTCCATGGTGCGGAAGTGCATGCGCGCCAGGTACTCGCCGAAGATCCCGAGCATGAGGAGCTGCACCCCGGAGAAGATGGCCACAATGCAGGCCAGGAACGAAAACCCGGGCACGCTGCCCCCGTGTGCCAAATAGCTCCCCACCACGTACACGAGGATGATGAGACCGAAGAGCGTGAACAGGAACCCGAGGACGCTCGCCAGCTGGAGCGGCAGGGTGCTGAACCCGGTGATCATGTTGAAGGCGTGGTTGAACAGCTTCCGGAAGGTGTAGTTCGATGCTCCCGAGGCGCGGGGGTCGTGCCGCACCGGGACCGCAGCGAAGCGTGAGGTCCCCCAGGTGAGGAGCACGTCCAGCGATACGAAAGAGCCCTGGTACCTCGCGAAGGCATCTCGCACCTGGGTGCGGAATGCCCGGAAGGCGCTCACCATGGTGGCCGTCTCCGCACCGATGGTTGCCTGCAGCGACGTCTTGGTGACCACGGAGGCCAGGTCCCTCCACAGGCCGTGCTGCTGCTGCAGGGGCGGGCCGTAGACCACGTCGTATCCTTCTCCGAGCTTGGCGACGAGCCTGGGTATCTCCTCCGGCGGATGCTGCAGGTCATCGTCCATGGTGACGATGACGCCGAACCTGGCCATCCTGATGCCGGCGAGAAGGGCGTTGTGCTGGCCATAGTTCCGCATGAGGTTGACGCCCCTGATCCACGGGTTCCTCTCCACCAGGCCTGCTATGACCTGCCAGCTCGCATCCCTGCTGCCGTCGTTCACGAAGACGAGCTCGTACCTGCCGCAGGACCGCTCCAGCACGGGGTGGAGCCTGGCCACCAGGTCGGTCAGGATCTCGCTGCTGTTGTACACCGGGATCACCACTGAAACATCCATGCCATCCTTCATGTCAGTCCGCCTCGATTCATTCCTCCTTACCAGATATCCCCTGCTCTTTCGACGGTAAATTCTTCCTGGCCTCCCCTCCCAGGGATCGCAGTATCTCCTCGAAGCCCCCGGCCTTCCGTACGGCTGCCAGATCGGGATCCGCGAGCAGGAGCCTTCTGTCGGAGAACCCACCTTTCACTGCCTCGTTCAGCCAGGCCAGCGACTCCTTCACGTTGTTTTGCCGTGCATGGAGACAGGCGATGTTGTAGGCGATCCTCGGGTCTTCGGGCCTGAGCCTCCGCATGGTCTGGAAGGCCTCCATGGCGCCGGCATAGTCCCGTATCCGGGTGAGGGCAAGGGCAAGCCCGGAAAGTGCGGGCACATGGTCCGGCCTTGCGGACAGGGCATCCCGGTATCGCGCCACAGCCTCCTCGAAATCCCCCTGGCCGGCATGGCCGTCCCCCAGGCGTGTCAGGAGTACAGGGTCCCGGGGTCGTTCCTTCAGCTCCTGTTGCATGCGCCTCATGGCATCCTGCCATGCGAGCAGGCCCCTCCTCGACTTCTCGAGGTTCTCCCTGGCGTCCGAGAAGTCGGGCCGCGCCTGCAAGGCTTCCTCGAAATACCTGACAGCCGTCTTCGTCCTGCCCATGTGGGCCAAGGCGGTCCCGAGGTTGTTCAGGATGTCTGGTTGACCCGGCCGGACCTTCAGGGCCTCTCCATAGTGATTCACCGCTTCCTCGGTCCTGCCCTCCCGGAGCAGGATGTTTCCCAGTGCAGTCAGTGCCTCTGCGCCGGCAGGGTCCAGGCGGAGCGCCTCCTGCAGGTGTGCCTTGGCATCTTCCGTGCGGCCCATGCCCGCCAGGACCTCGCCCAGCGCCACGTGGACGTCGGGCTGCAAAGGATCCGCCCTGAACGCCCTCAGGAGGAAGTCGAGCGCCTCTTGCCCCCGCCCTTCCCGCTGACATGCCAGTCCCAGGTTGAACAGGGCTTCCGTGCACGCTGGGTCGATGCGCAGGGCTTCACGGTAATGGAAGATGGCCTCCTCTGCCTGCCCCTGTTCGAGCAGGCCGTTCGCCAGGCTGTTGCGAACCACCGGGCTGTCTGGGTTCACCGTGACGACACGCCTGAAGAGCGTCACGCTGTCCTTCCAGGAGCCCACCTGCATCCAGGTCAGGAGCACGAGGATCGGGATCAATGCAGTGCCTGAAGCCGGAAGGACCCACCGCGGCAGCCGTGTCTTCATGGCCAGGTCGTAAATGCCCCATGACAGGACGATGAAAATCCCGATGAAGGTGAGGTATGCGTACCGGTCCGCCATCTCGGGCCACTGGCCCGCCTGGATGATGCCGAGGAACGGGACCAGCCCGCCGAGGAACCAGAGCCACCCGGTGAGCACATAGGGGAACCGGCGCACGTACTTCACGGCGGCCAGGGAGATCAGGAGCAGGAGGATCCCGGCGCCGGCGGCCTGCCACCACGGCACCGTGCTCGGGTAGGGATAGAGCAGCGCGAGGTCAACCGGCAAGAAGAGCTTGCCCAGGTACTTCATAGAGGACACGAGGGCGTTGGACAGCCGCAGGAGAATCGGGACCGCATCGGTGGAATAAAAGGACGCATGCTCTCTCACCATGAGCAGCGTGGACATGACCGAGGCCAGGGACATGAGCATGAACGGCACCTTCTCCGCGAGAAGGCGTGCCAGCGACATGCCTCGGTCCTCCTCCACCGCCCGCACCCGTCTCAGGGGCCAGAGATCGACCAGGAGCAGGATGAAGGGCAGCGTCATGAGGACGGGCTTGGCCAAGAGGCCGAGCCCGAAACCCCCCAGGGTGAGGAGATACCTCGCCGGCCCGGGCCGCCGGGCATACCAGCCATACAGGCACAGGGTCAGCATGAAGAAGAGGCCGCTCAACACATTGTTCAGCTCCGCCACCCAGGCCACGGACTCCACGTTGATGGGGTGCAGCGCGAACAGGGAAGCGACAAAGGCGCTCCTTAGATAGGCCCCGGTGCTCGTCCTGAGGAACAGGTACAGCAGCAGGGCAGCCGCGGTGTGGAGCATGAGGCTCGCGACGTGATACGCCCAGGGCTGAAGCCCAAAAACCGCGTGGATCGAGGCGTAGGCGAGCCACGTGACGGGTGAGCAGGGGGACTCGGGCCCGAAGGACCAGAGGAAGCCGCTCCAGCTCAGACCCGAGAGAACACGTTCGTTGGACAGGAGCTGCAGGGGGTCGTCGAGATTGATGAAGGCGTTACCCGGGAGCCTCGAGTAGGCAAGGACCGTGGAGAGGACGAGGAAGACAGCTACGGGAATATCCTTCCCAAGAGCGGCCTCGAGGCGTTTCATGACATCTCACCTTTCCTCACTTCGATCCTTGCGAACATGCCGAGCCTCTTCAGCATCGGCAGTTCCTCGAGGGCCCTCCAGAGTCCATAGGTGAAGCCGGGCATGAGGGACCGCAGGGAGACGCCCCCGGATAGCAGGTACGTGAGCGGTCTCTCCAGCGTAATGCCCTCGATCGCAAGCCCCGGGCATCGTTCATCGAAAAGTGGCCTGTCCCGCTGAAACACGATCCACGGCAGGGCCGAGTTGGCCCCGGAGAGCGGCCCGGATGCGGGGAAGGACCAGGACCCGGCACCCGGATCGAAGGGCTCGTGGTGCAGCCGCGCATACACCCACCGCGACCAGGCGGTCACCCACGGCTCCACCATGAGGATCCTGCCCCCGGGTTCGAGGCACCGCGACGCCTCTTGCAGGAACGCCCCGGCGTCCGGTATGTGGTGGAACACGTCCACCATGACCAGCGCCCTGAGGGAGCGGTCCGCAAACGGCAGGCAGCAGCCATCGAATACCACCTTCACGAACGGGCAGAAAAAGACCTCCGAGGTGACGAGACCCGGGAGAACCTTGTCCATGAACCCCGCCCCGGAGCCGAGCTCCACCACGGGCGACCGGCCCGGGGGGATCCGGGACGCGATCCATCCGTACCAATCCTGGTAGATCTTCTGCAGGAAAGGCTTTGTGTCGATGATGCTGCGTCTGAGCGCTGTGGTGCGCGGGTCGTCGAGTTCCAGAAACCTGGTGAGGGGGTGTTTCAGCATGCCGAACATGCCCGGTTCAGTCCTTGTGCCTTTCCATGAGCTCCCGGTAGAAGGGCGTTTCCCGCACGGCCTGTAGGTCCCTGTCGCTCTTCAGGAGACTCCAGTCGCTGAACCCCTTGTCCACGGCCTTCTGCAGCCAGGATATTGCCTCGTCCGTCCTGTTCTGCCTTGCATACAGGCATGCGATGTTGTACAGCACTTCCGGGTTGTCCGGCTGCAGCCGGGCCAGCGCCGTGAACGCCTCGATGGCCTCGGCATGGTCCCCATTGCCGGCATGGAGCAGCCCCAGGGCGCGGAGCACCCCGGCATTGCCCGGGTCCGAACGCCTCCTGCCCTCGAGCGCGGCGATGTCGGCCGCGATCTTCTCCCGATGCCTGCGTGCCGCCGCGAGGTAGTCCCGAATCTCTCTGGATTCCGGGTCGATGCGGGCCGCCTCGGCGAAGTGGCGCTCAGCCTCGCGCACCCGGCCCTGGTTCATGAGGATCACCCCCAGGGAGCTGTGCGCCTCGGCGTTTCCCGGGTCCAGGTTCAAGGAGCGCAGGAGGTGCTCCTCGGCCCGGACCTGGTCCTTGCTGCGGGCGTACAGGATGCCGATGCCGTACTCAGCCCCGGCATGAGAGGGGTCGCGCTCGAGGATGCGCGTGTAGAGATCCATGGCCTTGCCGTCCTGCCCTGTCTCGGCATAGAGCCGGGCCAGGCCGGAGCTGACTCTTGCGTCGCCCGGCTTGTATCTGAGGGCCTGAAGGTAGTACTCTTCGGCCTTCATGGTTTCTCCCAGTTTCTCGTGAGCATGGGCCATCCCGCTCAGCGCCAGGGTATCTGCCGGGTAGACCCTCAGGGCCTCCTGGAACCGGGAGATCGCATCGGTAAACAATCCCTTCCGCGCCAGGGCCTCCCCGAGGTTGACCTGGGCCACGTAGTTGTCCGGGTTCACGGCAACGCCATGGGAGAACAGCGTGAAGTCGTCCTTCCAGACCCTGACCTGCTGCCAGGTGAGGGCCATGCACGCCAGGATCACGGTGCCGGCCGCAGCCGGCAGGGCGAGGCGCGGGATACGGAGCGTTTCGAGAAGGTACGGGACCCCCCAGGCAAGGATCACGAAAATCCCCACATACGGCACATATGCCCAGCGCTCGGCAATGGCAGGCCACAGTCCGCCCTGGACGATCCCGGACACCGGGACCAGGGTGCCGAGGAACCACAGCCACCCCACGAGCAGCCATGGCGCACGCAGCAGTGCCAGTACTGAGGCGGCGGTTGCTGCCAGGAGGATCAGCAGCGCGCCTGCTGTCTGCCACAGGGGGATCGCTTCAGGGAATGGGTAGAAGAAGGTGAGGTTCGCGGGCCAGAAGAGCTTGGCAAGGTAGAGGGGGTAGGAGACGACGGCGTTCTCCACCCTCAGCGCCAGCGGCACCAGCTCCCGCGTGACGGACATGCCGCCCGAGCTCATGGACATGGTCGACAGGGCGATGGACGCCAGGGACAGGGCGAACAGAGGAAACTTCTCCGTGACGAGCATGCCCATGCTCGCGCCCTCGAGCCGGAACCGCGCATGTGCGCCCTGTCCGGGAACCGCCGCGATCCTCTTCAGGGGCCAGTAGTCGAGCAGGAGCAGCACGAAGGGCAGGGTCACGAGCATGGGCTTGGTCAGGAGCCCGAGGAGAAAGGCGCAACCCACCAGGGAATACCGGGGAATGGTCGGTCTCCTCACGTACTGCACGTACGCGATGATGGTCAGCATCCAGAAGGTGGTGCTCAGCAGGTTCTTGCGCTCGGCCACCCAGGCGACCGTATCCACGTTCACGGGATGCAGGGCGAACAGGGCGGCCACGAAGGCGCTCCTCCAGTACGATCCCGTGGCCATCCTCAAGGCCGCAAAGAGCAGGATGCCGTTGACGATGTGGAAGAGCAGGTTCATGAGGTGGTGCCTGCCCGCATCCAGCCCGAAGAGCTCCACGTCGAGCATGTGGGAGAGCCAGGTCACGGGGTGCCAGTAGGTATGCTCAGTGAACCCGAAGGCCCACACGATGCCCCGGCCCGTGATGCCCTGCTGCACATGGGCATTCGCCGTGACGTACAGGTTGTCGTCGAAGCTTATGAACGCGTGGTCCGAGACCTGGTGATATGCAGCAAAGGCCGCAAGGGCAAGGCCGAGGACGATGAGCGCCGGTGTCCACGAGTCTCTGAGAAGATTCTTCATGGTCTCGCCCGGCCCCTCAGTAGAACTTGATGCGCCTCATGGCGAAGATCACCATGCGCAGCAGGATCATGCCGTG
>CAZNGL010000137.1:0-8006 GCA_964572405.1 uncultured Bacteriovoracaceae bacterium | reverse complement strand
TCCTCATCACCCCGCTGCCCGGCGCCATCGACATCAAGCCCGCCAAGGCCACCGTTCCGTTCATGGGCGTCGAGCCCGCACTGCTGGACGACGACGGCAAGGAGATCCAGGGTGTCGGCAGGGGCAACCTCTGCATCAAGAAGGCATGGCCCGGCCAGATGCGGGGCGTGTGGCAGGACCCCAAGCGGTTCGAAGAGACCTACTTCGTGCAGTTCCCGGGCTACTACTTCACCGGTGACGGCGCGGAGCGCGACGAGCTCGGCTACTACAAGATCACGGGCCGCGTGGACGACGTCATCAACGTGTCCGGCCACCGCATGGGCACCGCAGAGGTCGAGAGCGCACTCGTTTCCCATCCGAACGTCGCCGAGGCGGCGGTCGTGGGCTTCCCGCACGACATCAAGGGCCAGGGCATCTTCGCGTACGTGACGCTGAACACAGGCGTGGCCAAGACCGATGAACTCAAGAAGACGCTCATCGCCCACGTGAGAAAGGAGATCGGCCCCATCGCGACCCCCGACTTCATCCAGTGGGCCGACGCGCTGCCCAAGACCCGCTCGGGCAAGATCATGCGCCGCGTGCTCAAGAAGGTCGCCGCGAACGATTTCAAAGACTTCGGCGATACGTCAACCCTGGCGGATCCGTCCGTGGTCGACACCCTCGTCGAGGGCAGGAAGCAGCTGAAGTAGCATCAGGAAAAGGAACACCCGGGGGCCCGGCGCGGCCGGGCCCCCGGTCTAATCATTTATACACAGAGCACAGATACGGCATTATTTTTTTTCATACAGAGAAACACGAGTGCCATGGAAATCATGCGCGATAAGGAAGGGTTAAAATGAGGGGTGAGGAAAAATATCGCATGATATTGAATGCTGCGAAGCAGGTCTTTGCAATGGAGGGTTTCTACAACTCCAAGGTTTCAGAGATCGCCCGCGAGGCTCACGTGGCCGACGGCACCATCTACCTCTATTTCAAGAACAAGGACGACATCCTGATATCGCTCTTCGAAGAGGAACTCACCAGGATCATCAAGACCGTGAAAAGCGAGCTCGACACCATCACTGACCCGTGCGAGAAGCTCATCAAGTTCTGCGACAACCACCTCACCATGGTGGAGACGGACAGGGCCCTGGCCGAGGTCATCCAGGTGGAACTCAGGCAGTCGAATAAATTCATGAGGGAATACAAGAACAAGCATTTTCTCTCGTATCTCAATATCATTGGAGACATAGTCGCCCAGGGCCAGCAGCAGGGCGTATTCCGTGACGACCTCAAGCCCGAGCTCTGCGCCAGGGTGATCTTCGGATCCCTTGACGAGCTCACCACGTACCTGGTCACGGCGAAGCGCAAGCGCTTCGATGTCCATGAAGTCGCGGTCATGGTGGGGAATTCCTTCCTCAGGGGCATGTTGAGGGAGAAGAACTGAAACAGCCTTTGGGGAGGTTGAACGATTCACGCAGACAAAGCCGCCGCCGTCGGGCCGGGTAGAAGGCCCCTCGTGCCGGATGGGAGCGATGCAGGAGTAGCAGGGCAGAGATAAAAATAAGCCCAAGGGATAAAAAACCTAGGAAGGAGGTTTGTTGTGAATACCGTTGTATGCTTAAAGCAGGTACCTGACACCGAGACCCTGATCAAGGTCGCAGGTACGACAATCGCAACAGACGGCATTAAGTGGGTCATCTCTTCCTTTGACGAGTTCGCCGTTGAAGAGGCGATCAAGCAGAAGGAGAAGATGAATGCAGGAAAGGTGACCATCGTTTCGCTGGGTCCGGACAGGGCCATCGAGTCCATCCGCACCGCTCTGGCAATGGGCGCGGACGACGCGGTCCACATCAACGACGGCGCGTACTATGACAAGGCCGACCCGTACGCCACAGCCCAGGCGCTGGCCGCGGCCATCAAGGGGCTCACCTATGACGCGGTGTTCCTCGGCAAGCAGGCCATCGACGACGACTCGGGCCAGGTCCCGGCCATGGTGGGCGAGCTCCTCGGCCTCCCCGTGGTGACCCAGGTGATCAAGTTCGATGTGGCGGCTGACAAGAAGAGCGCCACCGTTGTCAGAGAGATCGAGGGCGGCCAGATGGTCCTCGACGTCCCCCTTCCCGCGGTGTTCTCGGCCCAGAAGGGTCTGAACGAGCCCCGGTACGCTTCCCTTCCCGGCATCATGAAGGCCAAGAAGAAGCCCGTCGACGTGAAGAACGCGGGTGCGCTCGGCGTGACCACCGGCCCCATGACGGTCATCAAGGAGATGTCCTTGCCCCCGGCCCGCCAGGCTGGCAAGATCATCGCGGGCGACGATGCAAAGGCCAAGGCGGCTGCCCTTGCAAAGGCCTTGCACGAAGAAGTGAAGATCATCTAAGGTGAGGAGGGAAGAACAATGGCAGGAACACTCATTTACGCGGAAGTTCAGAAAGGCGAGATCAAGAAGGGCGCCTTCGAGATAGCGAGCAAGGCCAAGGAGTTCGGCGGCGAAGTGGCGGCGTGCGTCATCGGCAAGGGTGCCGAGGCACTGGCACCGCAGCTCGCCAAGTACGGCGCTGACAAGATCTACGTGGTCGACGGGCCCGAGTTCGAGAACTATGTCCCCGAGACCTTTGTCCAGGCATTCGTGCAGGTCGCCAACACCGTGCAGCCCTCGGTCATCCTGACCAGCGCGTCTGCGCAGGGGAAGGACTTCACCCCCGCCGTTGCGGCACGTCTCAATGTCGGCGCTATCTCCGACTGTGTCAGCCTGAACAAGGAGGGTGACAAGGTTGTTGCCAAGAGGCCCATGTATGCGGGCAAGGCATATGCCATGGTCGAGGCGGTGGGATCTCCCCAGGTCATCTCCGTCAGGCCGAACGCCCTGGGCGCCAAGGAAGTCGCCGGCGCTGGTGCGGTGGAGAAGGTTGCCGTGAACCTCGATGCGGGCAAGATCAAGGCAGTCGTGAAGTCGGTCGAAGTGGCCGCAACCACCGAGCCCGACCAGACCGAGGCCGAGATCATCGTGTCCGGCGGCAGAGGCATGAAGGGTCCCGAGAACTTCGCCATGCTCGAGCAGCTGGCCAAGCTCTTCGGCCCCACCGCCACCACGGGTGCATCCAGGGCGGCCGTTGACGCAGGGTGGAGAGGGCATTCCTACCAGGTCGGCCAGACCGGCAAGACCGTGAGCCCGAACCTCTACGTGGCATGCGGCATCTCCGGGGCCATCCAGCACATGGCTGGCATGGGCACCTCCAAGGTGATCGTGGCCATCAACAAGGACGCCGAGGCACCGATCTTCACCAAGGCCGACTACGGTGTCGTGGATGACCTGTTCAACGTCGTCCCGGCGCTCATCGACGAGATCAAGAAGATCAAAGGATAACACCAGTAACAGGGGGCGGACCGGAAGGCCCGCCCCCCATGTATACAATACACGACTCAGGGGGGGGCTATGCACGGTCCACAAGGTGAACTGACCCGAGAGGTCTTTTGGAACATATTGAGTCCGGGTTCCTACACGGAGCAGATCCTGCTCTACATCTTCGCCCTTACGGCATTCGGCTTCCTGTTCAGGGCGCTGTACAAGAACGGGCTGGGGACGCGGCTGAAGGTCATCTTCAAGGCCAGGGGCTCGGATGTGAACAGGCTCGACAACTGGACCGACCGCCTGTGGTACGCCCTTGTCGACATCTTCGCACACCGGAAGATCCTCAGAGAGCCCTACCAGGGCTTGTTCCATTTCTTTATCTTCTATGGGTTCGTGGCCCTGGTCATCACCACGGCCATCGTGTTCTTCCAGGCGGACATCCTGTACCCCATCACGGGCATCTGGTTCATGAAGGGCGGCTTCTATCTCGGGCTTTCCCTGTTCGCCGACGTGTTCGGCCTCCTGTGCATCGTGGGTGTCCTCATGGCGCTGTACCGGCGCTACGTGATGAAGCCCAGCTGGCTCGACCAGAAGCCCGAGGACAACGCCACCCTGTGGTTCATCCTGGCCATCCTCGTCACGGGTTTCATCGTGGAGGGTCTGAGGATCCAGGCAACGGAGACGAACCCCGCCCATCCCATGCACCCCTACATCTGGACATCGCCTGTGGGCTACACCATCTCCTTCCTCTTCGCGTGGATGGACGAGAAGTCCATGAGGGGCATGCACTATTTGCTCTGGTGGGTGCACGTCCTCGGAGCGCTCAGCTTCTTCGTGTACATCGGCTACACCAAGCTCATGCACATCTTCATGACGCCGGTGAACATCTTCCTGCGCCCCTCCACGCCACAGCCGCCCATCAAGATCATGCCCCCCGAGATGTTCGAGTGCGCGGAGACCTTCGGCATCCACAACGTGGAGGAGTACTCCTGGAAGGACCTGTTCGACCAGGAGGCGTGCATGCGCTGCGGCAGGTGCGTTGAGGTCTGCCCGGCATTCAACACGGACAAGCCGCTCAAGCCCAGGGACGTGATACAGAACATCCGGACGTACCTGGAGGAGAAGGCCAAGTTCGTCATGGACAAGGAAGGCGTCTACCACATCGTGCCGGACGAGCAGTACACCGGACCTGCGCTCATCGGGGGATGCATCGAGAAGGAGACCGCGTGGGCCTGTACCACCTGTATGGCATGCGTGGAGGCATGCCCGGCATACATCCTCCAGTTCCCGAAGCTCATCGACCTCAGGCGCTACATGGTCATGATGGAGTCCGACTTCGCCCCCGAGCTCATGGGCGTGTTCAAGGGCATGGAGAACAACTCCAACCCGTGGAGCATCGGCGCACATGTGAGGGCCGACTGGGCCAAGGACCAGGGAATCCCGCTCCTGTCCGAGAAGGGCAGCTGTGAGTACCTGTTCTACGTGGGTTGCGCAGGCGCCTTCGACGACCTGAACAAGCGCGTCGCACTCGCCCTGGCGAAGATCTTCAACGCGGCAGGCCTCGACTACGCCATCCTCGGCACCGAGGAGGGATGCTGCGGCGACTCTGCCAAGAAGCTCGGCAACGAGTACATCTACCAGGCCCTGGCCATGGCGAACATCGAGACCTTCAAGGGCTACGGCGTGAAGAGCATCATCTGCCTGTGCCCCCACGGCTACACCACCCTGAAGTACGACTACAAGGACCTGGGAGGCAACTTCGAGGTCTACCACTACACCGAGATCCTGGACAAGCTCATCAAGGAAGGCAGGATCAAGATCACGAACCCCATCTCGGACCTCGGCACCATCACCTACCACGACTCCTGCTACCTGGGCCGGTACAACAAGGTCTACACCCAGCCCCGCGACATCCTGAACGCCATCACCACGAGCGGCATGGTGGAGATGGCCAGCCACCACGCCAAGAGCTTCTGCTGCGGCGCCGGCGGCGGCAGGATGTGGATGGAGGAGCACCTCGGGAGCAGGATCAACCAGTACCGCACCAAGGAAGCCGTTGCATCCGGCGCGAAGACGGTCTGCACGGCATGCCCGTTCTGCTTCACCATGCTCACCGACGGCATCAAGGAGCTCGAGCTCGGCGAGCAGATCCAGTCCGCGGACATCGCCATCCTGGTGGCGCGGGCAGCCGGCATCGACCTCAAGGCCAAGAAGGCCGAGGGCGATGCATAGCGGGCAATCCTGTCGAGGAGCAACCCTCAAATCTCGAAGAGGGGGCGCGTGGGCGCCCCCTCTTTTTTTTCTTGATCATGAGCGCGGCCTGACGGTATCGTGCCCCCAAAGAGGGATCGGGTGGGAGACGGCGGACGCGAAGACAGAAGGCCCTGGGGCTTCTATGAAGTGCTCTCAGACGACAGGGCCGACCACAAGGTGAAGAGGATCACCGTATGGCCGGGGAAACGCCTGAGCCTGCAGTACCATCTCAGGCGTGCGGAGCACTGGATCGTGGTGGCGGGCAGGGCCCTGGTGAGCGTGGACGGAAAAGAGGTGGAGCTTTCACCCGGAGGGTCCATCGATATCCCCCTTCGGGCGCTGCACCGCGTTGAGAGCACCGCGGATGTGCCGCTGGTGTTCATCGAGGTGCAGCGGGGTGAGTACTTCGGAGAAGACGACATCGTCCGCGTGGAGGACGATTTCGGCAGGGCATGAGGGGTGTGCGAGGATGAACGACAGGAAGGCACGCGAGCTCTTTGTGCTGCTCCATGAAACGGCAGGGTCTGCAGGCATCGAGATTATCGAGGACAGGCTCAACCGAAGGGGAGGGGTCTGCAGGGTGGATGGACGAGTCCACGTGATCTTCGACGAGCAGGCACCCTACCGGGAGAAGAACAGGCTCATCCTGGAGGCCATCACCAGGACGGACTACGACGCCGCGTACCTGCCCCCCAAGGTGAGGGACCTCATCACCGGGGGTGGCGTCATGGTGGATATGACCGAGGATGCAGAGGCTGAACGCTCCCCGGAAGAAGGATTGAGCAAGACGCGGGGGTAAGGGCCGTTCCCGTGCATGGACCGTGGAGAGGCGGGGATTCGTCAGGCCACCTGCTGGATCTCGGACCTCATGGCCTCGATGCCCTTGTGCAGCAGATCCTCTGTCCTGCCGATCAGGCCGTCGAGCCAGTCAGGAAGCGCACCAAGGATGTCCCTGGCCTCCTTCACCCCCTGTTCAATGGCACCGGCGAGGAGATTCAGCCGATCCTGTGATCCGTCCCACAGGGACCTGGCGAAGTCGAGGATCCTGCCAGCAGTGTTTTCCGGCGAGAACAGGTCGTCGCCGTAGGAGTAGTTGCCGAAGCGCCCGAGCTCGTAGGATGTCTTCTTCGTCATGCCCTCGCGGACATAGTCGATGCTCACCGTTGTTGCGTCCTTGAGCTCGATCTCCATGTGTATGGACTCTTTCTCGTGGGCGTTCTGAGCGGGCAGCGACTTTTCGAGGAGGGTCCGCTCCAGGGTTTTCTGTTCTCGCTGCATCTGGTTCAACTGGGCCTGCATGACCCCGATCCCTGAGATGTTCATGCCGCACCTCCCTGTCTTGGTCCCGGTTGGTTGCCTGGTGGTATAGTGTCGGACACGACGATCTGCAAGGCCTGTGCAGCGATTCTCGAGGGGTGGGCCCGCAAGTTCCCGACACGCCTGCCTGATGGGAGGCATCGGTCCCTGGGAGGGGGCGCTACCTGCGCTCTCTCATCTGGAACAGTCTGATCTCTCGCTGGGCGTCGATGTTGTTCCGGTTGATCTCCAGGGCCTTCTGGAAGGCCTCCTGCGCCTTTTTCGACCCCTCCTTCTTGAGGACCCAGCCATAGATGACCCACAAGGTGTCCGATCCGGGGAAGCGGTTCAGGCCCTCCCGGATGGCGGACTTGATCTCCAGGGTGTTCCCCTGCCCGGAGTTCTGCAGCCTGAGGAAGAGGGTCTTCACGAACGACTCCACGAAGAGTCTTTCCTCGGGCTTGAGCTTCATGCTGAGCTTGAAGCAGTCGATGGCGTTCTGGTAGTCCCTGGCCTTGAGGTGCTCGAGGCCTTTGCCGTAGAGGATCTCCGCCTGGAGGCTGTCGTCGATGCCCTGGGGCTCCTCTGCGGCCTTGCCCTCGCGGATCCTGTTGATGGCAGTGTACGCCTTCTGGATCTCGGTGAAGATCTCGTTCGCCAGGCGCTTCACCTCGGGATCGTCGGCATAGGAGTAGGTGTCGGGGTGGTTGGCCTTGACGACCTTGATGTAGGCCCGTTTCAGACCTCCGTCGGAGATCTGCTTGTCCACGCCCAGGGCCTGGAACGGATCCTGGTCCTTGATGGTCTTGAGCTTCTGTCTGAGGGTGTCGATGAGGGCCTTGAACTTGCTCTCCTCGAAGGTGATGTCCCCGGTGCAGAACAGGCTGAGCAGCGCCCTGGACGGGTCCTGTCCCAGGAGGAGGATCTCAGAGACCTTGTACTGCCGGATGTCCTGGAGATCTATGCCGAGATCTCCCGGGATGGTCTCCACCAGGACCTTCGGCGTCGAGTCCGCGAAGGGGGAGAGGGCGGTGATGACGCTGGAGAACGGGGTGTTCTCCATGATGCCCTTGCGGACCAGGCGCGACATCTCGTGTGCGCTGATCCCGGGCTGCTTGCCGATCTC
>CAZNGL010000136.1:0-8019 GCA_964572405.1 uncultured Bacteriovoracaceae bacterium | reverse complement strand
ACGAGCATGCCCAGGTTGAAGGACCAGACGAAGAGCGCGTTCGCCACGCCCTTGAGCCTCGGGTTGGCATCGATCACGGCCGCGTTCAGCGTCGGGTAGAGGTAGCCGTACCCAATGCCGAAGGCCAGGGACAGCGCCACCAGGGCCGCCGTCCGGTCCGCCCGCCCGGCGCATGCCGGGAGCACGGCCAGGAAGAGGGTCGCGGCAGACCACATGAGCCGTTCCGGCACGATCCGCACCCGCCGGTACAGCAGGCTCACCACCAGGAGACTTCCGGCCGTGAAGGCGAGGAAGAAGGGGCTCGAGTCGTGCACGCCCCGGGTCTTGAGGAAGGGTGGCAGGAAGATGACGGCCGAGCCGAAGACCGCCCCGAGGACCATACTCGCCGCGTTCAGGCGAAGGACGGGGTTCAGACGGTCTGTCCCGCGTAAAGATGCCGGCGGCCTGGGGGGCAGCAGGAAGGCCAGGGCCAGGGCCCCGGCACCGAAGGCGGCTGCGCTCGCGAACAGCGCGCGGTACCCGCATGCGGCGACGAGGTGCTCGCCGAGGACAGGCCCCACGGCATGGGTGGTGATGCCCACCGCGGTGAGCATGCCCAGCATGAGCGTGCGGTCCTCGGCCCTGCCGCTTTCGGCCACCATGGCGCCGATGATGCCGAAGGCGCTGGAAAAGCCCAGTCCCTGGATGATGCGGAGCAGGTACAGGGCCGGCATCATGGAGGCGCACACCCCGTACAGCGAGCTTGTCACCGCCATGAGCGCCGCGCCGATGGTGAAGAGCGCCTTCCTCGGGACCCTCTCGGAGACCAGGCCCGCCACGGGCAGGCCCGCCAGCACGGACACGCTGAAGGCGCCCATGAGGAGGCCGATGGCGGACGGCGTCAGCCCCAGGGACTGGAAGTACTTGGGCAGGAGGATCAGCTCGGAGAAATTCAGGAAGAAGAGGAAGTGCGCGCCGAGGAGGACGAGGTACTCACGGCTGGGCCTGGCCACGGATGATCCTGTCCACGAAACAGTCGAGGCTCGCCAGCGAGTGCTCCAGGCGGGGGCCCTTTCCCCGCCAGAGGTGGTACGCCTGGAGTCCGGCCCTCCTCGGCACCTCGTAGTCGAAGAGGATGTGGTCGCCCACGTGGACCACGTCGGTGCCCACGAGCCCCTCCAGGCGGACGAAGGCCGCCTCTTCCGACTTCACCGTGCCCCAGTCGTCGGGCAGCGAGATGATGGTGTCGAAGAAGGGTTCCAGGCCGCAGTGTTCCACCTCCCGGTCCAGAAATGCCCTTGGCGCGTTGGAGAAGAGCACCAGGGGGTACCCCCGTTCCGTGAGCGTGCTCAGCGCACGCAGGCCGTCCTCGAAGGCGCGGATGCGGGGGACGAAGCCGTCGATGAGGCCGTCTTCGTCCACGTGTCCCAGGCCGAAGCGCTCGAGCCAGAAGGACAGCCGGTACCACTTGATGGACGCGTCGCCCTCGCTGAGGTAGGCCTCCATACAGAGCCGTGCCGCCTCGTCGACGCCGATGCCAAGCTCCTCCGCCACCAGCTCGGGCAGGCCCTCGTTCCAGACCCCGTCCACGAATGCCAGGTCGGTGAGCGTGCCGTCCAGGTCGAAGGAGACGCTCAGTCCTCTTCCCATACCTCGACCCGGTCCTTCCACTTGGCCTTGGCCGCGTACATGGCGTTGTCCGCCTTGCGCACGAGTTCTGACTTGTCCGTCTGGCCGCTGGTGATGGTGCCCACCCCGATGCTCATGGTGACCTTGGCGCCCACTGCCTTGCCGTAGGTGAACGGCGTGGAGCGGATGGTCTGGCATATCCTCTCGGCCACCACCACGGCCTGCTCCGTGGAGGCGTTCGGCAGGATCACCGCGAACTCCTCGCCGCCGTAGCGGGCAAGGATGTCGATGCTGCGGATGGATCCCTTCAACAGCCCCGCGATGTGCTTGAGGACCATGTCCCCGCACTGGTGGCCGTAGGTGTCGTTGAAGCGCTTGAAGTCGTCGATGTCCATGATGAGCAGGGACAGCACGCCGTCCGTGAGGCGCCCGAGGCGGTCTACCTCCTCGGTGAGCCGGTCCTGGAAGTGCCGGTGGTTGTACACCTCGGTGAGCCCGTCGGTGATGGAGAGCATGTTCAGCTTCTCGTTCAGGAGCTTGAGGTCCTCGGTGGCCTTGTTGAGCTCGCCTGCGCGAGCCTCCAGGGCGTCCTTCACCTCGGCCATGTCCCACAGGGTGCGCTCCATCTCTGCGTTCTTCTCCAGGAGTTCGTACTCCAGGGCCTTCTTGTCGGTGACGTCGGTGAACATCATGATGGCCCTGGTGCGACGGCCCTTGCGGGAGACGACCTGGGCGTTGTACTCGATGGTGATCTGTCTGCCGTCCGCGGTGGTGATCATGCTCTCCCGCTTGGCGATCTCCTCCCCGTCGGTGAAGAGCCGCCGGAAATCCTCCCTCAGGATGTCCGCCTGGTCACCACTGACGAAGTCCGTGAAGGCGCTCCCCCTGATGCGCTCTCTGGGGTAGCCCACGATGGCTGCCACATAGTCGTTGCAGTCGGTGATCCTGCCCCTGGGGTCTATGGAAAGCATGCCCGCGGGCAGCCTGTCGAAGAGCTCGGAAAACCTCTGCCGCTCCTCGTTCAGGGCCCGCTGGAGGCGGTCCTGCCGGGTGACGTCCTCCAGGGCGATCCACAGCAGCTGCCGCGAGGCCCGCTCGATCCACCCCCCCCTGGCCGCGAACCGGAGGCGGGTGCCGCTCGACGCGGTCATCATGATCTCGTGCCCCTGCTGCCCGGGCCGCTGCCCGGTGAACCAGTCCTGACAGGCCGCCACGAAGTCCGCCCTGCTCTGGCTCGACACCAGGGAGATCACCCTGCGGCCCAGGACCTGCTCCCGTTTCATCTGGAGGAGCGAGCTGAGATGCTCGTTCGCGTACACGATGAAGCCCTGGTCCACCACAAGGTACCCCACGGGGCTGACGTTGAACATGCGGACAAAGGTGTCCCGGTCGGCGTACTCGATGATCTGGTGCTGTCCCTCCTCGGCCAGTACCGCCACCCTGCATTCCGGGAGCACGACCGTGGTGCAGTCGAAGACCAGGGGTCCATTGCCGTTGGAGGGGAGCGACACCGAGGACGGAGACGACGGCATGGAGCCGGTGAATCCCTCGATCTTCTCCAGGTTCCGTTTCACGTCGCCGTCCGTGCAGCCGAGCCGCCTGGCAAGGGCGGCACTGGCATAGTCGATGCCTGCGTCCGTGATGAGCACGATGTAGGGGGAAAGGGCGGCCTCCAGCCGTGCTATATCAACGTCCATACCTTGCGGTTGTCCTCTGTGACCTCCCGTGCCTGCTGCATGTCGGCCAGCACCTTCTCGATCTCGTGCCTGGCGATCTCCACGGACATGGCCTCCTGGAGGATCCTGATGATGTCCTCCACCGTGGCGCCCCCGGTGAGCTGGAGCACCTTTTCCGTAAAGGACAGGAGGTCCTCGTGCCGCGACCACGGGAACATGACCCACCGCCAGTCATCCATGGTCAGGGGGCAGTAGTCGGCCTTCATGCGCGGTTCGGCCTTGCTCACCAGCACCGCGGTCCTGATCTCGCCCACGCGCGAATGCAGGTACGAGACCACCCCTTCCATGGTGCCTCCCTCATCGGAGACGTCGTCCACCACCAGCACGCGCATCCCGCTGAGATCCACCTCGGGCAGGGGGAAGACGATCTTCGGTTTCTCGCTCAGGGACGCCTCGTCGGCCCAGTGACCCATCTGGAAGCTGCATATGTACTTCTTCTGCAGGTAGTCCACGAGGATCCGCGCAGGTGCGAGACCGCCCCTTGCCACGGCAATGACCACGTCGGGATCGTACCCGTCGGCCTTCATGGCGAGGAAGACCTTCCACAGCAGCTCCTCCACCTCCTCCCACGACAGCCGCATGGCCTGGGGGAAATGCTTTTTCATCGCTCCAGTGTCTTTCGTGTCATTCATCTCCTGGCTCCACATTCTGCCGGGGCCGCTCCTCCTCGTCATCGAAGGGTTCGCTCCCGGCTTGATCCACCGGCACGGTCTCCGGCTCCGGAGGTGCCGCCATCTGCCTGGTCCGCTCAGGTGCCGCCCGTTCCGCCGGCATGGCGGCCGGAACGGGGATGGCCTGCTGCGCGGCCGCCTGTCTTCGGGAAGGGCGGATACCTGCTGCATTCAGCATGCGGAAGCGGGGGGTCTCCATGCTGCCTCTCAGGCTGAACCGCGACGGCTGACCGGAGGGATCGACCATCGACCCGAGACTCTTCCTCACGGCCTCGGGCAGGGTGATCTCGCCTGTGATGTTCAGGCGTGACCGCTTGAATTCCGGCGAAAGGCGCACGCTCCCCATCATGGTCCCGGAGAACTCCCCGGTGAACTCCACCTTCTCGAAATTCAGGAGTCCCTTTTCGATACGGCCGTCCAGGTCCAGGTTGTCGAAGGTCAGGGCTTCGAAGGGCAGCGTTTCCATGTTCAGGGGCAGAGACCCCTTCTTCCAGGACAGTGTCAGGCTGCCCACGGTCTTGTCCAGGGCCTCGCGTGAGGAAAAGAGATTGAGCTGCCCCGTGACCACGCCCGTGGGTCTTGTCCTCTCGGGCAGGAGTGGCGAGAAGGCGGCCAGGTCGACCTGGGACATGTCCATGCTGAGTTCCACGGGCCCCCCGCTCTTCTTGAACGGGATCCTCATACGCCCGTCGGCCCTGCCGGAACCCATGACTGCGTGGAATCCGAAGCCGAGGCTGCCCCTGAGGAGGTCCCACGGCCTGGGCGATACGGTGAGACGCTCGGCCACCCGGGCACCCTTGATCTCCACGCCGTCCACCCTGAACCCCCACAGGAAGTTGGGCCGGATGTGCCCCAGACTCACCGGCGCCCTGACGGCCCTTGTGAGGGCATCCTCCACCCGGTACTTCAGCGAGTCGTAGGGGAAGCGCACCCACAGAAAGACGATCAGACAGACGCAGGCATACAGACCGAGCCCGATGGTCGTCAAGAGACCGGCTCTGCCGCGGGCGTCAGCCATAGGACACCACCTGGAAGGTAACGTCGATGTTCCCGTCCTTGTCCTGCCGCCGGATGGTCAGGTGCTTGATCTTGACCGGGTACGGCGTGCTCTCGATGCCGTAGAGCAGCCCTATGAGGTCCTCCTGGAACAGCCCCCTGATCTTCACCTCCACGGACTCGTGCCCTGCCTCGCTTGAGTCGGTGACGGGCTTCATGTACTCGATGCGGTCATTGATGGAAAGGCTGGCGGCCAGCTCCTCGAGGAAGCCGAACAGGGTGAACGGCTTGCCGCCGGCGCCGGGATCGGCCTTGCCCGCCTGCTGCAGCCCCCTGATGGTGGCGGACATGGTGTAGACCTTCCGCAGCTCTGCGTCCCTGGCCGCGACCGATTTCTCCAGGCTCCCTTGATAGTGGAGCAGCGGTCCGATGATCCCGGCCAGGAGGATGAAGACCGCCACGAAGGCGGTTCCCGCCGCCACGATGACCCGCTCCCGGGGGGACAGCCTGGCATAGTGGTCCAGGGCCTTCCCCAGCGCCTGCTCCAAGGGCAGGGCCAGGGCCTTGAGCCGTTGCGTGTCCACGGGTATTCCGAGCTTCATCTCTTGCACACCAGCTTCATCTTCACCTTCTGGTCGTTCTTGTCCACGTTCGCCGAGACGATCTTCACTTCCTTTATATAGCCCAGTTTGGCCAGGACCGCCTGCACCCGCTCCACCTGGTCGTAGGTTCCCGTGCTCCCCGACAGCGTGATGCTCGCGTCCTCGATGTTTATGGAGTCGATGGTCACGTCGAGGTCCGCAGGGATCCCGGCGCTCAGGTCCTTGAGGATCGTCAGGGGAGTCTCGCCGCCGCCTTCCCTCAGCATCCCGGCCTGGCCGGAGAGCCTGGCCAGGTACTGCTCCATCTGCCTGAGGGTATCCACCCTGGGCGTCCCCTTGGGCATGACGGAAACGAACTCGTTGTTGATCTTCTTCTTCAGGTCGTTATCCACGCGCGACTTGAGGAAGACGTCCGTGGCGAGCCCTGCGATCCATATCACCAGGAGCACGACCGCCGCCTTGATCCACGGCCCGGCAACGCCCACGGCCTTCCTGAACCGCTTGGTCATGCCGAGCTCTCCCTGGCGGAAGTTCACCTGATCCCGGGCATCTATGCCCCTGCATGCCAGGGAAACGCCCAGAAAGCCCTGCAGGAGCTCCTCCATCCGTCCCCGGTACTGGACCTCCTTCAGGACCGGGGTGTAGGGCTCCATGCCCATCCTGTCGCGCGCAGCCTGCTCGAAATTTTTGATGAAGCGGGCGTACCCCGTGGCCAGGAGGACCTGAGCGCTCTGCTGCGAGCCGCCCTTCTCCAGCATGATGAGGATCTCGCGGAAGAGCCCCCCGAGCATCTCCCCGCCGTCGATCCCTGCAGCGCCCACCGTGTCCGGCACCGGGCCGGGGGTCCCGTCCGACTCACGGACGGGCATGAAGCGCCCGAACCCGTACGGGATCGCGCCGAGGAACCGGATGGCGGCCCCGGACAGGACCCCCACCGAGGTCTCTTCCCACCCCATGTGCACCACCACGAGATCGGCGGCTTGGGGCAGCTCGAAGAGAGCCCGGGCCCCGGCGGCCACCGCCGCGGACGGGCAGTCGATGATCTCCGGGTCGAGCCCCGCGCCCCTCCACGCCTCCACCTGCTCCTGCACCGCATTGACGCGGGCACACAGGGACTGGACGACGTGAGCGCCCTCCGCATCCTTCCCCGTCAGGACGTAGTCCACCAGGAGCCTGGAATCGACCGCCGGCAGCAGGGTCTCCACCTCGGGCCCGATGGTCTCCAGGATCTTCCTGCGGTCGGCAAAGGGCCGCAGGAGGGTCCGGTACATGACCTCGGCCTCGCTCAGTGCGCCCACGCACACCTCCGTGTCCCCGCCGATCCGTGCGAAGACCGCCTTCAGGTCGTGGGCGGCGCTGTTCAGGGGTCTGCCCGAGACATCGAGCGGGCGGGGCTCCACGAGGATCTCCTCGACGACGACCTCCGCGATCCCTGCCCGTATCCGGCAGGCCTGGATGAAACGCTCGTCCCATGATGCACCCAGTGATTTCTTCGTGATTACGGTCCGCATACCACCTCAGTAGATTCTATAATACACTATTCGCGGCCTGTTGTTAATGCGTTCAAGCACTGAACGGACATTCACCTGGGCGCCCGACGGCATGCTCCCTCTGATGTCCACGCGGAACCGTGTGCTCTTCACGTCCAGGACACCCCGGATCCACGTGGTCTCGGTCGATCCGTCCGCAAGATCGAAACCCCGGATGCACCCGTAGTCCCCGGCGGAAAGGAAGGGCCGGCACTCGACGATGCTCGCCGCCACGCTCTCGCCGATCTGGTCGGACAGGCTCATGAGCACGGCCTCGGTGGCGGTGTTGATGTTGATCTTGCCCCCGGTGCCCGTGGCGACATGGTTCCTGATCCCCTCGTAGTTCTCGGTTCCGAAGAAGTACTCTGGCTTCATGCCCCTGACCAGCAGGATCTCCTCGGCGCTGTCCATGGGCGCGTTCTTGCAGTGGTACGGCGGCTGAAGGGCCTGATAGTATTCGTCCTCGGCGCCGAGCTCCGTCTCGCTGTCCTCATCGATCCAGTCGATGACGGCATGGGCGAGATCGTTGGACTCGTCCTCCGTGATGTCGATGCGCAGCACCCTGAACAGCCGCTTGAACTGCTCGATCCTAAACTCCCGGTCCTGATCGCCGGTACCCGCCAGGCTGTTCAGGTCGAACCGGGACGCCTCGTCCGTGATGATCCCGCTCAGCACGGCCCCGTCGAGGTACCGGGACGCCCCTGCGGCGTATTCCGGGAACTGCCCCCACTGCTCGTCTGTGGAGTCGTGCCCCGGGTCGTCCTCGGCGAGGATCGCCATGGCCGCCTCCACGCCGGAGCGCGCCACGAACTGCGCCTGCACGGAGTCGCGGAAGTTGTAGGCGAGCTCGATGTCGAGGCTCTCGTCCGCGCTGAAG
>CAZNGL010000135.1:0-8048 GCA_964572405.1 uncultured Bacteriovoracaceae bacterium | reverse complement strand
GTCCAGTCCGAGGTCGCCAGGCAGATCCTCACCGAGGAGGAGGCCAGGGCCAGGATGCAGAAGAACAGGGAGGTCACCGAGACGAAGAAGTCCCAGGAGATCTCCATCAGCGAGAAGGCAAAGGAGCAGCAGAAGCGCCAGGCAAAGGACAAGTCCCAGGGGGCAGCCCCCGAGAACCAGCAGGAGTCCTCGGAAGAAGATCGCTCAAAGGCCGAAAAGCACCTCATCGATGTGGTGGTGTAGCCTTGGGGATCCCGGTTTCTGACCCCACGCGCCTTCTTCTCCTGGCGCAGCTCGTCATCCAGATCATCCTCATCGCCTTTGTGGTGTTCCTCCTTGTCCTGGAGAAGCGCAGGCGGGTGAAGCCCGACGTCGTGGATGAACTCAAGGTGATCGTCTCCCAGACCCAAGACCTGTCGAAGACCTTTCAGACGGACATCCAGCAGAGGATCGAGATTCTTGGCAAGATCACGGCGGATCTGGACGCCAAGACCCGCACCGCCGAGATGCTCATCAAGGTACTGGAGGAGACCGCGCTGAAGGTGAAGAAGGCCCGGCAGTTCACCCAGGCCGATGTGCAGAAACTCCACAGAGGCGGCTTTGATCCGGTGGAGATCGCCCAGATCACCGGCATCCCGGTGGGAGAGATCCAGCTCATGATCAAGGTGGCGGGCTCCCTGTCGTAAGCGCTGGACGGCATGCAGATCACCCCTGCCCAGATCCTCTCCGGCGACATCATAGTCCAGGGCAAGGTCCCCTCGCTTGCCGTCGGCAGGCAGGTGGTGGCCACCGTGCTCTCGAATCCCCAGAACGGCCTGGTGCTGGTCTCCATGTTCGGCAGGCGCTTTTTCGTGGAAACGACCCTCGACCTCCACATGGGGCAGGTGCTGAACCTGAAGGTCCATGCCACCGCGCCCAGGGTCATCATGAAGCCCGTGGAGGCCGCGCCCATGGAAAAGGCCGCCCTCAAGGTTCTCGATGCACTGGTGGAGCAGCTCTCCGGAAGGTTCGGCCAGACGCCCCTCACGTCCTTTGACGTCCGGGAGATCATCAGGAGGATTCTCGCGGAGAATCCGCAGGACCCTTCCTTCGCCCAGGCCGCCCTCAGGCTCGCAGAGGACTATACGCAGCTGCCGCCCAACACCCTGGCCTACCTCCTGATCCCCTTCGTGCAGGACGAGGAACGGGCACGGGCATGGGTGAGGATCTCCCGGGATGGTGAGGAGTACCGGATCCACTTCGACGTGGAGACCGATGCCCTGGGGCTCATCGAGAGCACCGTGATCCGCATGGGTGCAGGGATCGTGGTGGAGATCTCGTCGGGGTCCGAGGACGTGGTGTCTTTTCTCAGGGACCATGTGCAGGAACTCGCCCAGGGGCTTTCACCCTTCGGCGTCGTATCCCTCGAGGTGGTGCAGAAGAAGCCGACATCAATGAAACAGCCCAACGTGGACGTGGTGGTATGAAGGACAGGGACAAGGACAAGAAGGCGGTGGCCCTCACGTACGAGCGCGGCAGGGACGGGGCCCCGAAGGTGGCGGCCAAGGGAAGGGGAACCGTCGCCGAGAGGATCCTGGCCCTGGCAAAGGAGCACGGGGTACCCATCGAGAAGGACTCCACGCTGCTGGAGGCCCTGTACCGCCTGGACATCAACGAGGAGATCCCCGAGGAGCTCTACCAGGTGGTGGCCGAGCTCCTGGCATTCATCTACCGGATGAATGCCCTGAAGAAGCACCGCGGCACGAGATGATCCACGGGCATCGTCTATAAGAAATCCACCTTGACGCACCTGCTCCATCTTCTTATATTACCTTGTGGATGTTCCCTGTCCGGTTTATGAATTGGCGCCTTTTTATCCAGTGGTCACCCCGTTTTTTTTGCACTGCCGGAGAAGAGCAGGGAGAAAGGGACGAACGCTGCAGTATTCCAGTACACCAAGATCCTTCTGATGGAGAGGAGCATGCCGCCACACATGGCATGGTAGATTTCTAAAAACTGAGGAGAGGAGGAATACAGATGAAGAGATTCATGGCAGCAGCGGCACTTGTGGCATTCTTGGCGCTCCCGGCAACGGTTTGCCTTGCCGGACAGAGCAACACGGGATGCGGGCTCGGCTCGGTGATCTTCAAGGGCCAGGAGGGACTGCTCTTCCAGGTACTCGCCGTGACAACCAACGGCACCTTCGGGAACCAGACCTTCGGCATCACGTCGGGCACCCTGAACTGCGCCCAGCCCAGCCGGTTTGCCAGCAATGAGCGGATCAACACCTATGTCTCCGAGAACATGGACAACCTGGCGAACGACATCGCCAGGGGGCAGGGCGAATACCTGAATACCCTCGCCGTGCTCATGGATGTGCCGGAAGGATCGAGGATCGCGTTCTACACCACCCTGCAGGGCAATTTCTCACGCATCTATACATCGTCCTCGGTCTCGAGCACGGAAGTGGTCAAAAACATCGAAGCCCTGATGTAACCAGAGTTGATGAATATCGGAGAGGGAAGGGGATACAGGTGCTCTGCACGTTGTATCCCCTTCTTTTTCCTGTGCTCGTATGTCCTCTTCGGCGGCGGTTCGCATGCCCATGCGCAGGAGCACTCTTACCGGGAAGAGGTCCTGAACGCCGCCAGGCAGCAACGGCTCCATGAGGACCATTACTGGCATGTGCTCCTGCACTACGAGAGGGGGGCATGGGGGTTGAAGAGCCGCATCGATGATCCGGAATTCTTCCTCGCGCCGGACGGGAAAACCAACCCGGAGTCCGAGCTCGATGCCACGATAAACGCGTTCTTCGAACCTGCAGGGGATGTGGCCGCTTCTGTGGTGTGCAGATTCGCGGCCCGGTACGAGTGGATCAGGGAGAGACTGAACCTTGATCCCGCGCGTCTGCCGGTGGCCGCATGCACCCCCTTCATGGACTTCATGGACAGGCTCAAGCCCGAATCGGCCACGCTGGTCTTCCCCATGGCACACCTGAACAGCCCTGCATCCATGTACGGCCATACCCTGATCATCGTTGAGGCGGCAAATGCCAGCAAGCTCCTCGCGCATTCCATCAGCTATTCTGCCGTGACCGGAGAGACCTTCGGCCCGGCCTTTGCCGTCAAGAGCATGATCGGCCTCTACCCGGGCTATTTTTCCGTGCTGCCCTATTACGCCAAGCTGCAGGAATACAGCGATGTGGACCACCGGGACATCTGGGAATACCCCCTAAACCTGAGCGAAGCGGAGATCAGAAGGATGATGCTGCACGTCCATGAGATGGATTCCATCGCGTCCGACTACTATTTCTTCGACGAGAACTGCTCGTTCCTCCTCTTCTCCCTCCTGGAGGCGGCAAGGCCGACGGTGGAGCTCACGGATAAGGTCCACGGGTGGATCATACCGCTCGATTCCATCCGCATCATCAGGGATCAGGGGCTTGTCTCGGACGCCGTCTACAGGCCGTCGAGGACGACGAAGATCAGGCACCTCGCCTCCTGCCTTCCGGAGATCGCCCAGGAAAGGGCCCTGGCTCTGGCCGAGGGAGACCCCGGGGAGGCCCTGAACACCGACC
Source organism: uncultured Bacteriovoracaceae bacterium (assembly GCA_964572405.1). Classification (GTDB taxonomy): domain Bacteria; phylum Desulfobacterota; class Desulfomonilia; order UBA1062; family UBA1062; genus MWEI01. Next base: position 4,492 of record CAZNGL010000135.1, on the reverse strand, counting down.
GGACCCTGTCGCCCCGGGAAGAGAGGATGACCTTGGATCTTGCCAGCGAATACCTGCAGTATCTCTACACGAAAGACGAGGTCCCGGTGGAAACCTACCAGGAACGCCTCCTCAGGATCCTTCAGACGAGAAGCCGGCTCGGCGCATCCCCAAGGGACGAGACGCCGCAGGTCCAGCCGCCGGTGCAGCCCGACAGGGGGCACCGCTCGAACCGGGTCGCCTTCGGCGTCGGGTATGCGAGCGATTCCTGGTTCGGCGAGTTCAGGATCAGGCCCGCATACCACAGCCTCATGGACAACGATGATGGGTATGTGGAGGGCGCACACCTCGTCTTTGCCGATGTGATCCTGAGGTATCATGCCAGAGATGAAAAGGTCGTGCTCGAGGGGCTGGATCTCATCGACATATGCTCCCTCACGCCCAGGGACAGGTTCTTTCACCCGGTTTCCTGGAAGATCACCACCGGGTTCACCCGCATCGAGCGGGAAGGTGAAGAACGGCCCATGGTGTACGAGGTCAATCCGGGGGCGGGCCTTTCCGTGAGGACCGAGACCCTCGGGCTGCTCTACGTGATGGCCGAGACGGGCCTGCTCGCCGGCGGGGTCCTGGAGGACAATTATTCCGCCGGTGCGGGCGGGTCAGCAGGATTCGTCAGATCCTTCCATGGCTTCTGCAAGCTCCATGGATCCGTGCGGGATCTGTACTACGGTCTCGGAGACGGGTTCAACGCGTTCGAGGCGGGCCTGCAGCAGAGCTTCTTCCTGGGCCCCGACCGGAGCGTTTCGCTGGGCATTGTGCGCAGGAAAACCCATTCGTGCTATCATACCGAGGCAACGCTCATGGGAACCCTGTTCTTCTAAAAAAGGTGTGCCATGGACAGCCACGCAAAGACACTGCTCATCCTCGTCATCGCGTGGCTCCTCCTCGTCGGATGCATGTCCGGCGCAGTGTACCACCCCATGAGGACGATCCGGCATACCCCGGCGGAGGCGGATCTCCCCTATGAGGACGTCCGCTTCGTAGCCGGAGACGGCACCATGCTGTCCGGCTGGTGGGTGCCGGCACAGAGGCCGAGGGCCACGGTCCTCTTCTGCCACGGGAACGGGGGGAATATCTCCAGCTGCATGGACACCCTCATGGTGTGCAGGAGACTTGAGCTGAATGTGTTCCTCTTCGATTACCGGGGATACGGGAGCAGCGAGGGATCGCCCTCCGAGCAGGGGACCTATCTCGATGCGGATGCCGCCTGGGGGTATCTGACGTCGGAGAGGAAGCTGCCCTCTGATGGCATCATCATCTGGGGCAGGTCCCTTGGCGGAGCCATAGCGGCAAGGACAGCCGCCTCCCACACTCCGGGCTGCGTCATCATCGAGTCCGCGTTCACGTCGCTGCCCGAGCTGATCAATGACCGGTTCGGGTGGGTCCCGGCCTGGGTGCTCGAAGGATATGCCTACGATACCCGGCATTTCCTGGAGATGATCGATGTCCCGGTCCTGATCATCCACAGCCCCGACGACGAGGTGATCCCCTTCAGGCACGGGAGGGACCTGTACGGCTCGATCAGAGGTGAGGGGGCCTTCGTGGAGATCCGTGGCTCCCACAACCAAGGGTTCATCGAGTCCATGGCCCTGTATGAGTCATCCATCAGGGCCTTTCTCGACGACCACCTCAAGGGGAGGGAGATATCCGGGCAATGAGGCGAGCCGTGAAGGTGTACTGCATGGCCATGGTACTGGGCGTCTTTGTCCCCGTCCAGGCCCCCTGTGCCATGGATTTCCCCCCCGATGCCCTGAAACTCGTGGCTGCCGCCGCTTCAGACCCGTGTTCCATCTGCGCCCGGCAGCAGCTGAAGAAGGCCTTCGCCCTGTTGAACGAGCGCTTTCCGGCCGGTTCCGTGATGAGCACCGATGCCGGCTGCCGCATGGTGAAGACGGGTGAGCATGGCTTCCCCGAGCTCTCCCCGACCTGCTACCCGGATGCCGGGGAGGTGGAATCCCTCGGGGAGGGCCAAACCCTGCCAAGGGTCGTCTTTACCTTCTATACGCCGCAGGACCGGCTCGTGGGCATATCACAGAAGGATTATACCGATGCGGCGACAGCCGAGCGGTACCGCGCGTCGAGCCCGGGCACGGTCTTTGACGCACGGCTCAGGCTCATCCCGTACCGGTACGGGGACGGTCCGTCGTACAACTATTTCCTGCAGACGCACACCCTGCGGTTCCACTGCGTCGTCCTGGAGATGAAGGCAGTCCCGCCGAAGGAGTGATCCGGCGGAGAGGTGGCGTCACCCCCCGAAGCGTTCCTTCACGATCCCGAAGCACTCGTCCGCCACGGCCAGGCTCTGCTCGATGTCCTGCTCGGTGTGCGCCGTGGAGAGGAACCAGTTGTGGTGCGGGTGGAAGAACACGCCCCGCTTCGCGCACTCGCCGCAGAAGAGCTGCGAGCGCAGGAAGTTGGTCTCGTTGGCGAACTTCATGAACGGGATGGCGGCAGGCCCGGTGAGGGAGACCTGGAGGCCGTGGGCTGACGCACGCTCGCCGAGGCCCTTCATGAGCTTCTCGCCGAGCTCCCTGACCACCTTCGGGGCGTCCATGGCCTTCATCTCCTCGATGCAGGCCATGGCTGCGGCCATCTCGGGGGCATTGCACCAGAATGACCCGGCGAAGTAGGCCTTGGATGCGGTTATCCGCAACCTGTCCGTCCCCACGATGGCGGATATGGCATACCCGTTGGCCATGGCCTTGCTGTAGCAGGCCAGGTCGGGCCTGATACCGAAGAAGTGCCCCGACCCCTTCAGGTCGAGCCGCCAGCCCGCCCTGACATCGTCGATGATGAGCACGATGCCGTGCTCGTCGCAGAGCTTTCTCATCCCGGGCCAGAAGGAAGGCGCAGGAAGCCTCTGGTCCCCGAAGACCGGGTGGTGGTATGGGGTGAACATGGCCCCTGCGATCTGCCCCTTGTGGCGGGTGAGGGCGTCCTGGAAGGCGTTGAGGTCTCCCCAGGGCACCATGACGATGTCGGCCCGGTCCTGCGGCGTGATGCCCACGGTGTTGGTCCCGGCCCAGGGCTGGGTGCCGTGGTAGCCCTCCTCGGCAAGGATCATCTTGGGGCGCTTCGTATGGCCCCTGGCCAGCATGACGGCCATGGACGTCGCGTCGGCGCCGTTCTTGGCGAACATGACCCAGTCCGCGCAGTCGATGGTCTGCGTGATGGTCTCGGCCAGCTCGACGCAGAGGCCGGTGGCGATGGAGGTGCAGGACCCCAGCCGGGCCTGGGCGCGGTATGCCCCGTCCACCTTCTCGTTGGCATACCCGAGGATCATGGGCCCGTAGCCGCACATGTAGTCGATGAACTCGTTGCCGTCCACGTCCCAGAATCGGGACCCCCTGGCCCGCGCGGCAAAATACGGGAACGACCCCGGCACGGTGATGACCGGCGTGAGGTGGCCGGGTATCCCCTGGGGGATCACCCGGGCTGCCCGTTCAAACAGGGAGCGCGACTTTTTAAAGGAATACGACACGAGCTGGCCTCCTAGAGAAGGTATTCACCGATCCTGTCCAGGCCGATGTTGATGGTCTGGCCCATGTGGAGGTCTCCCAGCAGTGAGATCTCCCCCATGCACGCCTTGGCGAGGACGTCCACCCTGTCCTGGCTCACATCCAGGAACAGCGCGCTGTTCGCGAACTCGATGACGAAATCGGGCGCTTGCGCGTTCCCCAGGATGGCCCGGGGTGCCTTGCCGGAAAAGTCCACATGCGCCGACTGGACGCCCCTGATCCTGAATTCCGCGATGCCGTGGAGTTTTGCCGCAGGCACGCTGAATTCGGGGTCACGCTGCGCGAGGACGGCCATGGCCCTGGCCATGAGGCCGAGCATGAGCTCGGCCCTCAGATCGCCGGTGCCGTCGCGCCCCTCGAGGATCTCCTGCATGCGCCCGGCGAGCTTCGAGAACGTCAGGAGCCCCCTGATCCTGGTGAGGCCTTTCCAAGGGAGTGCGATCTGGAGCCCCTTGCCCCGGAAGAGGTTGTTGAGCATGGTGTCGGTGGGAAAGAACAGGCCCACGTCCGGTTTCGGAAGGGCTGCGGGCGTGACCGTCGCGCGGGAGTTTCTCAGCGCGATGGTGCACCGGTGGCCGGAGAGCCCCACGCAGAACCGGATGCTCCCGTTCCATTGCCGGGCGATCTGCGAGGCCTGTGCATCCTTCTGGGTCAGGACATCCAGACAGGGAAGGACCGCTTCCAAGAAGACCCTCGACAACACCCTCTCATCGACCATGGCACGCCCCCTCGTTTTTGCCAGGCAGGGCTGATCCCCATGTCTCTACTATACCGGTACCTGATGCGTGAATCAAGAGAAGGGGATTTACCGGAAATGGATCACCAGGACATCTTTGTCCCGCAGCACGAACTCCCTGCCCTCGGTGAGGATGACCCCGGCATCGCGGGCGAGATCGGAAGAGCGTCGTGTAGGGAAAGAGTGTAGGATAGGGTGT
>CAZNGL010000134.1:0-8150 GCA_964572405.1 uncultured Bacteriovoracaceae bacterium | reverse complement strand
CTCCTCACCGACGGCGGCGTGTCAGACCCCCTGCCCCTGGACATCCTCAAGGCCTGCTCCCCGGACATCACCGTTGCCTGCAACCTCCACCCGCGCATGCCCTCGCGGTACTCGGCCGCGAAGCGGCACACCCTGGTGCTGGCCGAGCAGGAGGCCTGCGCATGCGAAGAGGACCTCGCCCAGGGCATGATCGAGCGCGTCATGGGACTGATCAATCCCGGGGCAATCCGCGCGGGTATCAAGCCCCTGGCCGAAACCATCCTCAGGAAGCTCGCCTCCCCCCGTGCCGGGAAGATTCTCGATGTCGAGTACACAAAGGCGCTGAAGGACTTCCTCCTCCAGGGGACGCAGATGCTCGGCGGGCTCAAGCCCCCGGCGCTCTTTGCCGCAAGGCCGCAGAACCGCATGAACATCGTGGAGATCCTCCTGAGCGCCACCAACATCCAGCAGTACCAGAAGAACCGCCTCATGCTGAAATACGATCCGCCGGACGTGCTCATCGAGCCGGACGTGGTGGATATCCTCGCCCTGGAGTTCACGAAGAGCGCCGGTGCCATTGAAAAGGGGAAGCGCGAGGCCCTCGAGGCAGTGCCGCAGATCCTTGCGCTCGTTGCGAAGGGGGGACGGGCTACTTCACGATGAGCAGGTTCGCCTGCTTGAGCCTCTGGGCCAGGGTGGTTATGATCTTGTTGGCCACCTCGGGGTTCTCGTTGATGATGCGGTCGAGGCCGCCCTCCTGGACCGGGAGGACCTCCACCATGCTCTTGCCGATGGAACGGATGGTGGCGCTCCTCGGTTCATTCAGGATGAAGCTCATCTCGCCGAAATACTCGCCGGGCTTGGTGATGACACCGATGCGGACATCCTTCTTCAACACCTCGAGCCCGCCCTCGGTGGAATACAGCTTGTAGATCTCCGTGCCGGTGTCGCCCTCGGCGATGACGACCTCACCGTCGTTGTATTCGCGGATATCGAGGTTGATCACCTCGCCATAGGGGATATTGGCCTCCGCGATGGAGGTGGTCTGCTCCAGCTGCAGGAAGGCGGACTTCATGATCATCGCCGCCAAGGCCGGCTTCGCGTAGGCGATCTCGTCGATGGCCTCCGCCTCGTAGGTGGCGATGCGCGAGGTCTTGGTGGCCTTGGCCGTGGTGGTGTACGGGATGCCCCGGTAGTAATTCTCCAGGCCGAACACGTCCTGGGCCGAAAGGATGCGGATGGGCTTTTCCAGCTGGTAGATCTGCACCTCTCCCTGGAGGATGGCATAGAAGTACCGCCCGGGATCGCCCTCCCGGACGATGATCTCCCCCTGCTTGTACTCGCGGACCTCTACGGATTCGATGGAACTGGCTTGCTGCATACCAGGCCTTTCGGCAATACGCAGTGCGAACTTGAACACATACCGGCGTTACAGGGTCCAGAAACGTGCGTGGGCCGCCCTGATCTCATCGAGCTCTGCAAAGGGCCTTTCCTGGATCCCGGGCGCCGCCCCCCCCTTCAATACATCCGTCACCGCCCTGACGGAATCCCTCAGGGCATCGAGATTATAACCCCCTTCCAGGGCATAGACAACGGGAGAATGCACCTCGTGCGCCTCGTCCCGTATGAGAGCGGCCAGGGCGGCAAAACCCGCCGAGGTGAGCTGCATGCCGCCGATGGGGTCCATGGCATGGGCGTCGAACCCGGCGGACACCAGAATGAGGCCGGGCCTGAACGCATGGATGATGGGCACAAGGACGGACCGGTACAGGGCCAGCATCTCGCCGTCGGTCTTCCCGGAGCGCAGGGGGCAGTTCACGGTATACCCCTCAGCCTTCCTGCCCCCGGCCTCCTGGAGCCTCCCGGTGCCGGGGTAAAAGGGATACTGGTGGGAGGAAAAATACAGGACGTTGCGGCTGTCGTAGAAGCTGTCCTGGGTGCCGTTCCCGTGGTGCACGTCGAAATCGATGATCATGACCTTCTCGACGCCGAAGTATTGAACGGCCTTCCTCGCCGCGATGGCCACGTTGTTGAACAGGCAGAACCCCATGGCCTCGCCGGCGGTGGCATGGTGGCCGGGGGGCCTCAGGCTGGCGAAACCTGCTGTTATCTCTCCTGCAACGGCCATCTGCACGAGCCTGATGAGGGAGCCGGCTGCGTACAGGGCGGTCTCGAAGGAGTCCTCCGAGGATACCGTGTCCGGATCCAGGCCCACCAGCCTCCCGGGCACGCTCGAGAGCCTCACGTGTTCGATGTGGGAACGGTCGTGGTTCAGGGCGATTTCGTCCGTGTCCGCACGGACCGGCTCCACCATGCGGATTTCCGGGTCTTTCCCGGCGAACACGGTGTGGATGGAGTGGATGCGCATGGGGGCCTCGGGATGATATCCCCCGGTGTCGTGGTTCATGAACAGCGGGTCGGATACGATTCCTACCATGGGGCTCCTAGATGACGATATCGAGGGAATGCCCCTGGTCTTGGGCGGGTACCGGGTAGTCGGCGGTCTGCCGGGAGTATGCCCGGGGCATGTCGATCCGGCCGTAGGTCAGCTCGTGGATGACCGCTGCCGAGGATATCATGGGGTCCATGCCGAAGGTGGTGACCTCGGTCTCCCTCGTAATGATCATCCGGGAAGGGATCTGGGGGGGTTTGCCTTCGGATGAGATCTTCGCTTCTATCTGTTTGGTATACTTGGGTCTTTCCTGTTCCGACCGGTCGACTCTGACATACTTGAACTTGACGAAGGGCAGCTCTACCGCGATGCCTCTCATGGAAGGATATTTCGTGGAAAGATCCTCGTACGGCATTGTCCTTTCTCTATAAGGTCGAACTGGCTGTTTGGCAAGGGTAAAGTTCACAATCCCATCCCCTGCGGGAAACAGCTCGTGAATGCTCCATACTGCGTTGATTTCCGGACATCTCCACCCCGCCAGCTTTCTCAGCCCGTACGGTCGCTGCCCTTTCTGGGTGGTCTCGCATGGATCATCTTGATCATCTCCCGTTCTGGTGCTAGGCTGGCTCACATCCCATCTCGAAGGAGGAATTGAAATGAGGAGAGTTCTGCGCTTCGCCCTTTGCCTGTGCCTGGTATCCATGATGCCGCTGGCCCTGTGCGCCGAAGACTTCATCGCACAGGGGAATGCCCTGTTCGACAAGGGCAAGACGAACATCGAGAGCTACAAGCAGGCCGGGGACATGTTCGCCAAGGCCCTGGAGGCCGCACCCAACAGCTACGAGGCGGCCTGGAAGGCGTCCCGCTCGTACCGGTGGTATGCGGACGAGTCCAAGAAGAAGAACGCCGCCAACTGGAAGGCCATCTGCAAGGAGTACGGCAAGACCGGCATGAAGTTCGGCGAAAAGGCCATGGCCATCAACCCCAACGGGATCGAGGGCAATTTCTGGTACGGCTGCTCGGTGGGGAGCTACTCCGACGGCGTCAGCGTCCTCACCGCCCTGAAGGAGGGGCTGAAGGACAAGACCCAGAGCAGCTTCGAGAAGTCCTACAAGATCGACAAGAACTACCAGGACGGCGGCCCCATCAAGGCCCTGGGCAGGTTCTGGTTCGTCCTCCCGTGGCCCCTGCAGGACAAGAAGCTGTCCATGCAGTACCTGAGGGAATACCAGAAGGCCTTCCCCAACGACATCGAAGGCCAGGTGTACCTGGGGGAGCTCCTCATCAAGACCGGCGACAAGGCCGAGGCAAAGACCATCCTCCAGAAGGCGGCTGCAGGGAGCGACAAGTACTACGCGAACATGGCGAAGTCCCTGCTGGAAGACCTCTAGCCCTTACCCGCCAAGGCAGCACCGGGAAGGCGCCTCTTCGGACGTGGCGCCTTCCCTCGTCTGGAACGAAGACCAAGGGGCCCGGTTAAAGATTCTCCGGCCGCATGACGAAACGGACAGTGAATATAATTACCTTCGTGTGGGGATATGACCGTGAAAGAACAGAGACGTTATACGCGCAAGCCGCTGAAGATCGAGGCCAGGTTCCTGGACGCCGACGGCAAGGTGCTCAAGGGGATCGTGCGGAACATCAGCATCGGGGGCATCTATATAGAGACGCCTCGCCCCCGTGATCGGGGCTGTACCCTCCACATGACGCTCGATGCGGTGGACGTGGGCAAGGTCATCGACGTGGAGGGCAAGGTGGTCCGGAACGAGCCCGAAAAGGGCATGGGCATCGAGTTCGCGGACCAGAACAACAAGGACATCAAGAAGCTCATCAGCACCATGCGCAAGCTCGACCAGGCCTCACTCCTGGCCCTGAGCCGCTCGGCCTTCGAAGAATAGCCGTCCGCGGGCGGAAGCCACCTTCCCTGTCCGGATGCACCCATTCTCAAGTGCTCCCTCTGTTCCGAGGCTGGGAACTCTGGCATTTTCCGATTTCACATCCATGCCTTGACAATCCCCGCATGGAACATACCTTTTTGCATATCCATTCTCTACAGCCGGAGGGCGTACCATGAAGGTCGGAGACATTATGACAAAAGAGGTGATCACCCTTACTCCGGACATGGGGATCGTGGATGCCGCCAGGGTACTCATGGACCACCACATCAACGGCGCCCCGGTGCTGGACAACATGGGGAAGCTGGTGGGGATCCTCTGCCGCGACGACCTGATCTCCCAGCAGAAGAAGCTCCCCCTGCCCTCGTACTTCGTCGTGCTGGACGGGGTCATACCGCTCATGTCACCCCGGCACGTGGAGAAGGAGATGGACAAGATCGCCGCCACCACGGTGGAGCACGCCATGACGCCTCGACCCGTCACCGTGACCGAGGACACGGACATCGAGGAGGTGGCATCCCTCATGGTGGACAGGAAGATCCACACCATCCCGGTCCTGGACGCCCAGGGGAAGCTGACGGGCGTCATCGGCAAGGAAGACGTGCTCCGGACCCTCATCCCGCAGGCCGGGAGCCGGTCACCTCACTGAGCCGGCTCAGCAGGACCCCTCCTTACGCCTCGGCCGCGTAATCCGAGTATCCCTCCGGGCGCCGCACGCGCGCATGAACGCTCGTCTTCCGTGCGGCGTCCTCCTTCATGAGGCTGTAGCCGTACTGCCTGAAGGACACGGACAGGGCGCGCACCGCCTCCTCCGGAGACTCGAAGAGCGGCACGTCGTACTTCTCCCGGTAGGCGATGGTCTTGTGGGCGGCGTTCGGGGTGTAGATGGCCGCGGGCTTTCCGTAGGCGTGACACTTCTTGACGAGCTCCATGATGGCCTCGATGACCATGGGGTGCCACAGGCTGGGCACGGGCAGGAGGCCGTCCACCTCGTCCGATGAGAGAAGGATGTCGAAGATCTCCAGGAAGGTCTGCATGGACAGCGCGGGCCCCAGGTCTATGGGGTTTCTCACGTTGAAGATCTGGCCCGTGCGGGAAAGGCGCTCCTGGGTCTCGGGTGAGAGTCTTGCCATCTCCAGGCCGTTTTCCACCAGGAGATCGGCCGTGATGCCGCCGAAGGCCCCGGAGTTGGTGAACACCGCGATGCGCCTGCCCCTGAGCGGGGGCATGCGGGTGAAGATCTTGGGCAGCGCGTGCAGTTCCGAGATGGAGTTCACCCGGATGATGCCCGCCTGTCTGCAGGCGGCATCGAAGATGAGGTCGTTGTTGGCCATGCCGGCGGTGTGGGACTGGGCCGCCTTCACCCCCTCGCCGGTCCTGCCCACCTTGAAGGCCAGGATGGGCTTGTTCACCTTCCGTGCCTTCTCCAGGAATTTCCTGCCGCTGGAGATGTTCTCCAGGTACATGCCGATGACCTTGGTCTTCTCGTCAGCGCCGTAGTACTCGATCATGTCGGCCTCGTCTATGTCGCTCTTGTTGCCGATGCTCACGATCTTCGCCGCCTTGACCACGTCCTTCTTGAACGACTCCAGGACGATGACCACGATGCCGCCGCTCTGGATGATGTAGGAGATGTCGCCCGACTCGGTGGCAAAGGTCTCCATGTCGTCCTTCTGGAGGCCGTAGAAGCAGCAGAACCTGTTCTCGGTGTTGAGCACGCCCAGGCAGTTGGGGCCCATGATACGGATGCCGTATGCCTGCCTGATCTCGTCGAGCTCGCGCTGCAGCGCCCTGCCCTGCTCTCCGCCCTCGGAAAAGCCGGAGCTCTCGATGACGATGTGCCGGATCCCCTTCTCGCCGCACTGCCTCACGAATTCGGGCACCACCCTGGACGGCGCGATGATCACCGCCAGGTCCACCGGACCATCGATGTCCGTGACCTTCGTATAGCCTGTGCAGCCGAAGACATCCTCTCCCTTGCGGTTCACGGCGTACTTCGGACCCGCAAACGAGGTGAATTCGCTCAGTGACCTGCAGATGGTGGCCCCGAGGTTGAAGGGGGAATTGGATGCTCCGATCACCACCACGGACGAGGGGTTGAAGAACGTGTTCATGGGTGCACCTCTCTCAGTTGTGTCGTTTCAAAGCCCAGTTGTATTGCCGCTGCGGAGAGGGAAAATCAGCCCTGTTTTCTCCGCTCAAGCTCCTTTGTGTACCGGTCCTTGAGCATCTGGATCATCTCCACGATGGTGGAGTAAATGAAGAGACCGTTCTCGTCGCTGCGTTCCTGGACCTCGGAGCGGATCTGGGCCAGGTCCTGGAGCTGCTCGTCCAGGGAGCAGATCTCCTGCTCGAACAGGCGTTTGACCGCTTCCACGCTCAGAAAGCGGAAGAAGAAGGCCCTGGTCAGGAAATCCAGCTGATAGTCGATGGGCACGGGTGGCGCGGTCATGGCCTGGAAGAAGCTCTCCCTGCCGCGGTCGCTCAGTGAGTACTCGTGGAGGTTGGGCTTGCCGGTCTGGATCACCACGTCCTTCTTCACGAGTCCCGATGCCTCGAGCTTGCGCAGCGCCGGGTAGATCTGGTTCAGGCTCAGGTTGTACGCCATCATGAGCTTGCCCGTGATGTTCTTGATCCTGTACCCGCTCTTGGGCCCTGACATGAGAAGCCCGAGGATCACCTGATCCGTGTCCATGCGCTGCGCCTCGAACCGATAGTTTCTGCAACCATATTGTAAAATAAAGTATCTTAATCCCATTGACTTGTCAACAGCTGTCTGGCAATAGACCGTATGATTGTCTTACTTGCCGAAAATCCCGGGGATATCCCCCACATGGCAGCCCGAAAGGGGCTTCGTCTGCAGAACGGACAACACCCCTTCCACGGGGCATGTATGCCGCAACATATTAGAATATAATTTTATTTTGATAAAAAACACTCATGCTTTCTTCATGCGTGACGATAAGAAAGGTACCAACGAAGACTCCGCATCCGTGAGACTTCTCCATAGGAGAACCGGGCAGCATCGGGCTGCCCGGTTTTGTTTTTCACGGTCCGGGAAGGCGGATTCCTCACGTCTCCCGGGGATCATCCCTCCATGGCCGATGCAACGTCACGGACGAAGTCGTGGATGTCCTGCTCCGTGGTGTCCCATGAGCACATGAGCCTCACCCCGCCCTCGCCGATGAAGGTGTAGAAGCGCCACCCCATGGCGTGGAGCCTCTCGATGACATGCCGGGGCATCTCCACGAAGACCGCGTTGGCCTGGACCGGGAACATGACCCTGATGCCAGGGATCCCGGCCAGTCCGTCGTGGAGGGACAGGGCGCAGCGGTTCGCGTGGGCCGCGTTCCTCAGCCATGTGTCTGAGGTGAGGAGGCCGATCCACGGCGCGGACAGGAAGCGCATCTTGCTGGAGAGCTGACCTGCCTGCTTGCACCGGTAGTCGAACTCGTCCGCCAGCCGCCTGTCGAAGAAGACCACCGCCTCTCCGGCCGCGATGCCGTTCTTCACCCCGCCGAAGCACAGCACGTCCACTCCGGCCTTCCAGGTGATCTCGGCGGGATGGACCTGCAGGGTGGCCAGGGCGTTGGCCAGGCGGGCGCCGTCCATGTGCAGGCGCAGCCCGAGGCGCCGGGCACAGTCGCCGAGCCCGCGCACCTCGTCCGGGGAGTACACGGTGCCGACCTCCGTGGCCTGGGTGATGCTGACGACCCTGGGCTTCGGGTAGTGGATGTCGTCCCGCCTGAGCGCCACCTCCTCCACCTCGCCGGGACTGAGCTTTCCCTCTCCACCGCCTGCCAGGAGGATCTTGGTGCCCGAGGAGAAAAACTCGGGCGCCCCGCACTCGTCCGTCTCGATGTGCGCGTGGTGGTGGCACACGA
>CAZNGL010000133.1:0-8154 GCA_964572405.1 uncultured Bacteriovoracaceae bacterium | reverse complement strand
GGGCCATGCACGGCATCGGCGAACTCATCACGAAGATGATCGAGGAGGAGTACCCGGACGAGAAGCTCAAGGACATGCTCAAGAAGGTGTACGCGTCCAAGAGGATCAGCAGGATGCTGGAGAAGGCGTCCCACGACGACCTGCTCGAACTGGCCCGCAAGATCCGGGAGGAAGGCCTCACCGTTGCCGTGCCCGTGTTCGATTCGGCCACCGAGGAGGAGATCGCCGGCATGCTCAAGCTGGCCGATGTCAAGGACGGAGGCCGCGTCACCCTGTACGACGGCCGCAGCGGCGAGCCCTTCGACAGCAAGGTCACGGTGGGCATCATGTACATGCTCAAGCTCCACCACCTGGTGGACGACAAGATTCACGCCCGCTCCATCGGTCCGTACTCGCTGGTCACCCAGCAGCCGTTGGGCGGCAAGGCCCAGTTCGGCGGGCAGCGTCTGGGAGAGATGGAGGTATGGGCCATCGAGGCCTACGGCGCCGCGTACGCGCTGCAGGAATTCCTCACGGTGAAATCCGACGACGTGGCTGGCCGCACCCGCATGTACGAGTCCATCGTCAAGGGCCAGCACGAGCTGGAGCCCGGCATACCCGAGTCATTCAACGTTCTCACCAGAGAACTCAAGAGTCTGGGCCTGGACATCTCGCTCATCGAGGGTCAAGGCCAACACTAAGGGGGGATAAGGTTGGAAGATTTATACAGCTATTTCGAGAAACCCAAGGATCCTTCCAATTACATGGCGGTCCGCATCGGGCTGGCATCGCCCGAGAAGATCCTCGCCTGGTCCTATGGCGAGGTGAAGAAGCCCGAGACCATCAACTATCGCACCTTCAAGCCCGAGCGCGACGGCCTTTTCTGCGCCCGGATCTTCGGCCCCATCAAGAGCTACGAGTGCATCTGCGGCAAGTACAAGCGCATGAAGCACCGGGGCGTGGTGTGCGAGAAGTGCGGGGTGGAGGTCATCGACTCGCGGGTGCGCCGCGAGCGCATGGGCCACATCGAGCTCGCAACGCCGGTTGCCCACATCTGGTTCCTGAAGAGCCTGCCGAGCAAGATCGGCGCTCTCCTCGACCTGTCCATCAAGGAGCTGGAGCGGGTGCTCTACTTCGAGAGCTACATCGTCACCGACCCCAAGGACGTGCCCTTCCGCAAGGGTGAGCTGCTCACCGAGGACAAGTTCCGCCAGGCCGTGGACAAGTACGGCATCGGCAGCTTCTCCGCCAAGATGGGGGCCGAGGCCGTGGACGACCTCATCAGGGACCTGGACATCCTCGACATCTCCAACCAGCTCAAGGACGAGACCACCAAGACCAAGAGCGAGGCCAAGAAGAAGAAGCTTTCCCGCCGCCTGCGCATGGTGAACGTGTTTCGTGGCATCGAGCCCGCGGAGCTCATGGCATTCATAGAGGACCGCTTCCACCTGGAGAAGGACGAACAGTTCCGCCGGGCGCTCGGCGAGCTCCTCACCGAGGGCCGGAAGGTGGTGAAGCGCTGGGAGGAAACCACGACCTACGAGGAGAAGAAGACCGTCATCCCCAAGATCAACGAGATCATCGATCGCCTCATCGACTCGAGGAAGCTCTCCCACGACGAGATCGACTACCTCAAGCCCTGGCAGGACCCGTCCTGGATGATCCTCAAGGTCGTGCCGGTGCTGCCGCCCGATCTGCGGCCGCTCGTCCCGCTGGACGGCGGACGCTTCGCCACGAGCGATCTCAACGACCTCTACCGCAGGGTCATCAACCGGAACAACCGCCTCAAGCGGCTCATCGAGCTGAACGCCCCGGATATCATCCTGCGCAACGAGAAGCGCATGCTCCAGGAGGCCGTGGACGTCCTGTTCGACAACGGCAGGCGGGGACGCGTCATCACCGGCGCAAACCGGAGGCCATTGAAGAGTCTCTCCGACATGCTCAAGGGAAAGCAGGGCCGGTTCCGCCAGAACCTGCTGGGCAAGCGCGTGGACTACTCCGGCCGCTCGGTCATCACCGCGGGCCCGGACCTCAGGCTCCACCAGTGCGGCCTGCCCAAGAAGATGGCCATCGAGCTCTTCAAGCCGTTCATCTACAACAAGTTGGAAAACAAAGGGCATGTCAGCACCATCAAGAGCGCCAAGCGCATGGTGGAGAACGAGACCCCCGAGGTCTGGGAATGCCTGGCCGAGGTGGTGCAGGAATACCCTGTCATCCTCAACCGCGCCCCCACCCTGCACCGACTCGGCATGCAGGCCTTCGAGCCCATCCTCATCGAGGGCAAGGCCATCCAGCTCCACCCGCTGGTCTGCCCCGCCTTCAACGCCGACTTCGACGGCGACCAGATGGCCGTGCACGTGCCGCTGTCCATCGAGGCCCAGGTGGAGGCGAGAGTGCTCATGATGTCCACCAACAACATCCTGTCCCCTGCGCACGGCAAGCCCATCATCGGCCCCACCCAGGACATCGTGCTCGGCATGTACTACCTCACCCGCGAGAAACCGGGGGCGCTCGGCGAGGGCATGGTGTTCTTCGGTCCCGAGGAGGTGCGCGCAGCCTATGACGCGGGCGTGGTTTCCGTCCATGCAAAGATCAAGGTACGCATGGAGGGCAGGACCATGGACACCACGGTGGGCAGGGTGATCTTCCGGGAGATCGTGCCCAAGGAGATCCCCTTCGAGACCGTGAACAGGCCCATGACCAAGAAGGCTTTGGGCGAGCTCGTGGACGTCTGCTTCTCCATGGCGGGCGACAAGAACACCGTGCTGCTGGCCGACCGCATCAAGGATCTGGGCTACCACTTCGCCACCAAGGCCGGCATCTCCATCGGCATCGAGGATATGAAGATCCCCAAGTCCAAAGAGGAGATCATCGGCAAGGCCAAGGACGACGTGTCCCAGATCATCAACCAGTACAACGAAGGTCTCATCACCGACGGTGAGCGCTACAACAAGATCGTGGACATCTGGACCAAGGTCACGGACCACATCGCGCTGGACATGATGGACACCATCAAGACCGACACCATCACCCTCAAGGACGGGTCCACATCCGAAACCCCTTCCTTCAACCCCATCTTCATGATGGCAGACTCCGGTGCGCGTGGTTCCGCACAGCAGATCAGGCAGCTGGCCGGCATACGCGGACTCATGACCAAGCCCTCGGGCGAGATCATCGAGACACCCATCGAGTCCAACTTCCGCGAAGGCCTCGACGTGCTCGAGTACTTCATCTCCACCCACGGTGCACGGAAGGGCCTCGCCGACACGGCGCTCAAGACCGCCAACTCCGGGTACCTCACCAGGCGCCTGGTGGACGTGGCCCATGACGTCATCGTCACCGAGGAGGACTGCGGGACGCTCGACGGCATCGAGATGGAGGCACTCATCGAGGGCGGCGAGATCATCCAGAACCTCGGCGAGAGGATCCTGGGCAGGGTGACGCTGGACGACATCCGCGACCCCTACACGGGTGATATCCTGGTGCCGGCAAACACCATGATCACGGAAGGGCACGTGAAGATGCTGGACGATGCGGGCATCGAGAAGGTGGTGGCCCGTTCCGCCCTGGCCTGCCGGTCCAAGCACGGCATCTGCGCAAGGTGTTACGGCAAAGACCTGGCCCGCGGGCGCATGGTGAACATCGGCGAGGCCGTGGGCATCATCGCAGCCCAGTCCATCGGCGAACCGGGCACCCAGCTCACCATGAGAACCTTTCACGTGGGCGGTACGGCCATGGTCGTGGAGCAGTCGAGCATCAAGTTCAACCACGCGGGAACGGTGAAGTACAAGGACCTGAAGGTCGCCATGGGCCGCGAGGGTGAACTCGTTGCCATGAACCGCAACGGCATGGTGTCCCTGGTGGACGACGCGGGCCGCGAGCGCGAGCAGTACTCCATCGTGTACGGCGCCAAGGTGAAGGTGCAAGACGGTCAGAAGGTCGAGCCGGGCACCCTGCTGGCCGAGTGGGACCCCTACACCATCCCCATCCTCACCGACGTGGGCGGTCACGCGAAGTTCCAGGACATGGTGGAAGAGATCACCGTCATGGAGCACATCGACGAGGTCACGGGTCTGTCGCGTTCGGTCATCATAGAGCCCAAGGACCCGGAGCTCAGGCCCCGTATCTACATCACCGATCACGCCGGCAAGATCGCGAAAATTCCGGGCACCAAGAACCAGGCCAGGTACAACCTGCCCGTGGGCGCGCATATATTTATTAAGGAAGGCGACGAGGTCTTCCCGGGCGACGTACTCGTGAAGATCCCCCGCGAGACCACCAAGACCAAGGACATCACGGGAGGTCTGCCAAGGGTCGTGGAGCTCTTCGAAGCCAGACGCCCCAAGGAGTGCTCCGTGGTCACCGAGATCGACGGCGAGGTTTCCTACGGCAAGGACACCAAGGGCAAGCGCAAGGTGACCATCACCCCGGAGATCGGCGCGGCCAAGGACTACATGATCCCCAAGAACAAGCACGTCTCCGTGCACGAGGGCGACTTCGTGCGCGCCGGCGAGCCGCTCATGGACGGCGCCGTGGACCCCCACGACATCCTGCGCATCCGGGGAGAGAAGGACCTGGCCAAGTACCTGGTGAACGAGGTCCAGGAGGTGTACCGCCTCCAGGGCGTGCGCATCAACGACAAGCACATCGAGGTCATCGTCCGGCAGATGCTCAAGCGGGTCAAGATCAAGGACCCGGGCGACACGGACATGATCGAGGGCGAATTCGTGGACAAGTTCCTCTTCGAGGAGGAGAACCAGCGCATGGTGAGCCAGGGCATGCGGCCCGCCGTGGCCGAGCCGTTCCTGCTGGGCATCACCAAGGCCTCGCTGAACACCGAGAGCTTCATCTCGGCCGCCTCCTTCCAGGAGACCACGAGGG
Organism: uncultured Bacteriovoracaceae bacterium; assembly: GCA_964572405.1. Classification (GTDB taxonomy): domain Bacteria; phylum Desulfobacterota; class Desulfomonilia; order UBA1062; family UBA1062; genus MWEI01. Next base: position 3,294 of record CAZNGL010000133.1, on the reverse strand, counting down.
TGCTCACGGAGGCCAGCGTGGAGGGCAAGGTGGACCACCTGGTGGGGCTCAAGGAGAACGTCATCATGGGCAGGCTCATCCCCGCGGGCACCGGGTTCCCGGTCTACCGCAAGGTGGACATCGAGCTCGGTGAGAGCGACATCTTCGATGAGGAGTTCGTATAGAAAATCCTTGACAGGACAAGGTGCGGATTGTTAGAAGACTGCGGCTATCTGATCATGGATTAAGGAAAATTCATCCCGTTATTACGTGAGAAGGAAGAATACGCAATGCCCACACTGAATCAGCTCGTGAGAAAAGGCAGGAAGACGATCCTGAAGAGAAAGAAGACGAGGGCCCTGGAGGCCTGTCCCCAGAAGCGGGGCGTCTGCGTCAGGGTCTACACCACCACCCCCAAGAAGCCCAACTCGGCCCTGCGGAAGGTCGCCCGCGTGCGTCTCACCAACGGGTACGAGGTGACGTCCTACATCCCGGGCGAAGGGCACAATCTGCAGGAGCACTCGGTGGTGATGATCAGGGGCGGCCGCGTGAAGGACCTGCCCGGCGTGCGCTACCACATCATTCGTGGAATCATGGACTCAGAGGGTGTTTCAGAGCGCCGCAAGAGCCGTTCCAAGTACGGTACCAAGAGACCGAAGTAGAGGGTACATCATGCCGAGGAAAAACAGAGGAAGCCTGAAGAGAGAGATCGCGCCGGACCCCAAGTTCGGTGACCTGAGCGTGGCAAAGTTCATCAACTGTCTCATGTGGGACGGGAAGAAGTCCGTGAGCGAGATCGTCTTCTACCAGACGCTGGACATTCTTGCCCAGCGGACCAAGGAAGACCCGCTGGCCGTCTTCACCAAGGCCTTCGACAACGTGAAGCCCTCCCTGGAGGTCCGCTCGCGGAGGATCGGCGGCGCGACCTACCAGGTGCCCCAGGAGGTGAGACCCGACCGGAGGGACATGCTGGCCCGCAGGTGGATCATCAACGCGGCCCGGGAGCGCTCCGAGCACACCATGAGCGAACGGCTGGCGGCCGAGCTGCTGGATGCATACAACAACCGCGGCACGTCCATTAAGAAGAAGGAAGACACGCACAAGATGGCGGAGGCCAACAAGGCGTTTGCGCACTATCGCTGGTAGCACGAACACCACGTATACTCATAAGGAATGCTGCAGTGAAACGTTCTGTCCCCATAGAGAGACTCAGGAACATCGGTATCATGGCCCACATAGATGCGGGCAAGACCACGACTACCGAGCGTATCCTCTTCTACACGGGGCGGAGCTACAAGATCGGCGAGGTCCATGACGGCCAGGCCACCATGGACTGGATGGAGCAGGAGAAGGAGCGCGGCATCACCATCACGTCGGCCGCCACCACCTGTTCCTGGAAAGACCACATCATCAACATCATCGACACCCCCGGCCACGTCGACTTCACCATCGAGGTGGAACGCTCCTTGCGGGTTCTGGACGGCGCCGTGGCGGTCTTCTGCGCCGTGGGCGGCGTTGAGCCCCAGTCCGAGACGGTCTGGCGCCAGGCCGAGCGTTACCAGGTGCCCCGGCTTGCATTCGTCAACAAGATGGACCGCGTGGGCGCGGACTTCTACAATGTGGTGAACCAGATCAGAAACAAGCTCGGCGCGAACGCCGCGGCGCTTCAGATTCCCGTGGGACAGGAAGAGCGGTTCTCCGGGGTCATCGACCTCATCGAGATGAAGGCCGTGGTCTTCGACGAGTCCACCAAGGGATCCAGCTACTCCTTCACCGACATCCCCCCCGAGTACCGGGACAGGGCAGAGGAGTTCCGCGAGCGGCTCATAGAGTCGCTGTGCGACGTGGACGACGCCATCATGGAGTCCTACCTGGCCGGCGAGGAGATCAGCAACGCCGCCATCCGGACGGCCGTGAAGAAGGGCACCCTCGTCGGCGCCATCACGCCGGTGCTCTGCGGCACCGCATTCAAGAACAAGGGCGTGCAGCCCCTGCTGGACGCGGTGGTGGAGTTCCTGCCGTCGCCCGTGGAGATCGGCGCCGTCAGGGGCAAGACCATCTCCGGCGAGGACGCGAGCCGCAGCCCGCGGGACGACGAGCCCTTCAGCGCGCTGGCTTTCAAGGTCATGAACGACCCCTACGTCGGACAGCTCACCTTCATCCGGGTGTACTCGGGCGTGCTCAGCTCCGGCGACACCCTGCTGAACTGCAGCACGGGCAAGAAGGAACGCATCGGCAGGCTCGTCCGCATGTATGCCGACAAGCGCGAGGAGATCAAGGAGCTCTTTGCCGGCGAGATCGCCGCGGTCCTGGGGCTCAAGAACACCATCACCGGGCACAGCCTGTGCGATCCGGCGAGTCCCATCGTGCTGGAGTCCATGGACTTCCCGGAGCCCGTCATATCCATCGCCATCGAGCCGAAGAGCAAGGCGGACCAGGAACGCCTCGGATTCGCACTTTCCCGGCTTGCCATGGAGGATCCGTCCTTCCGCGTGCTCTCCGACCGGGAGACCGGCGACACCCTGATTTCGGGCATGGGAGAGCTCCATCTGGAGATCATCGTGGACAGGCTCCGAAGGGAGTTCAGCGTGGAGGCCAACGTGGGCAAGCCCCAGGTGGCATACCGCGAGACCATCACCAAGACCGTGCAGGAGACCTGCAAGTACGTCAAGCAGACGGGAGGTCACGGCCAGTACGCCCACGTGGTCATCTCCGTGGAGCCCCTGGAGGCAGCGTCCGGCTTCGAGTTCGTCAACAAGATCATAGGAGGCGTGATCCCCAGGGAGTACATCCCGGCCGTGAAGAAAGGCGTGGAAGAGGCCCTGGAGATTGGCCCGAGCGCAGGCTACCCCGTGCAGGATGTCCGGGTCTCCCTCCTGGACGGGTCGTTCCACGAGGTGGATTCATCGGAGATGGCATTCAAGATCGCGGGCTCCATGGCGATCAAGAATGCACTGAAGAAGGCAGGCCCCATCATGCTCGAGCCCATCATGGACGTGGAGGCGGTCTGCCCGGCGGATTATGTCGGAGACGTGATCAGCGACCTCTCCTCCCGCAGGGGCAGGGTGCTCGGCATGGACACCAGATCCGATGTCCGGGTGGTGGCCGCCCAGGTGCCGCTGGCCGAGATGTTCGGCTACGCCACCGCGCTGCGCTCGCTGTCCCAAGGCAGGGCCACCTTCACCATGCAGGTCGCCCATTACGAGCCGGTGCCGAGCAGCATCTCCGACAACTTAAAAGTTTCCCGAGGAGGAAATAGCCATGGCTAAGGAGACATTCAAGAGGACGAAGCCGCATGTGAATGTGGGGACGATT
>CAZNGL010000132.1:0-8240 GCA_964572405.1 uncultured Bacteriovoracaceae bacterium | reverse complement strand
CTCGCGGAGATGGGCCTCATGCGCCGCGCAGGGATCGTCGCCGTCTCGGACGACGGCCGGCCGGTTTTGGACGCGGGCCTCATGCGCCGGGCCCTGGAGTATGCCGCCACCTTCACGCTCCCCGTGATCCTGCACTGCGAGGAGACATCGCTCTCCGCCAGGGGGGTGATGAACGAGGGCGAGCTCTCGTCCCGGCTGGGACTGGCGGGCATCCCGGCCGTGGCCGAGGAGGTGATGATCTCCCGGGACGTGCTGCTCTCCCAGTACACCGGCGTGCCCGTCCACATAACCCACATCTCCACCCGGGGCAGCCTGGAGATCATCCGGCAGGCGAAGCAGCAGGGCATCCCGGTCACCTGCGACGCCACCCCGCACCACCTGCTCCTCACCGAGGAGGCCGTGCGGACCTACGACACGAACTGCAAGATGAACCCGCCGCTGCGCCACGAGGAAGACCGGCACGCCCTCATCGAGGGCATCAGGATGAACCAGGTGGACTGCATCGCCACGGACCATGCGCCCCACGCCAGGGATGAGAAGGACCTGGACTTCGACCTCGCCCCCTTCGGCATCATCGGGTTCCAGACACTGCTCCCGGCCCTCATGAAGCTCCACCAGGACCATGACATCGACTTCTCACAGCTCCTGGCCTGCGTCACCAGGAACCCGGCGAGGGTCCTGGGGATCGAGGGGGGCTCGCTGGCCCCGGGGGCCCGGGCGGACATCGTGGTCTTCGACCCCGCGCCCAGGTGGACCCTGTCCGGGGACATGATCCTGTCCAAGTCCAGGAACACCCCCTTCATCGGGTGGACCTTCACCGGGAAGGTGGTGCGCACCATGCTCGGCGGGGTGACGGTGTACCGGGCCGGCTAGAGCAGGTCCGCCTCCGCGAGCAGTCCCTTCACCAGCTCTCCCACGGCCAGGCATGCGGTGAGCCCGGGAGATTCCATGCCCACCAGGCTGATGAGCCCTTCCAGCCCGCGGTCCGCCTCGTGGCGGACCACGAAGTCCCTCACCGCTGTCCCGGGGGGCTGTATCTTCGGGCGGATGCCCGCCGTGTCCGGCATGAGGTCGTGTTCCTCCAGGAAGGGCAGGAGCCCGTGGGCGCCCAGGAAGAAGTCCCGGGCGTGGGCCGGGTCAACGTCGTAGTCCAGGGCGTCCACGTACCGGGCGTCCGGGCCCAGGCGGACCGACCCGGAGAGGTCCTTGGTGACGTGGATGCCCAGGCCGGTGAGGTTCTTCTCCGGGCTCGGGTAGACCAGGCCGTGCACGAGGGACTGCTTTGCCCCCCGCACCCGGAAGTACTGGCCCTTGACCGGGTAGATCCGGTATCCCGCCTCGTCCACGGCGATGCCCGCCATGGCGGCCACCGTGTCCGCGAAGAGCCCCGCGGCGTTCACGAGGACCCTGCTCCGGAACGTGTAGCTGTCCTGTCCCGGTCCATCCACCCTGCAGGCATACCCCCGGCGGGTTCGGTCCAGGGCGGAAAGCCTGGTGCGGTACAGGATGGTGCAGCCGCTGTCCAGGGCCAGGGCCTCCAGGCGTCTGATGAGGCGGTGCGAGTCCACGATGCCCGTTTGGGGCGAGAACAGGGCGCTCACCCCTGTCACGTGGGGTTCCCGCTTCCTGAGCTCGCCGGCGGTGAGCAGTGTAAGCCCCTCGGCCCCGTTCTCCCCGCCCGAGCGCCAGAGCCCCTCGATGGCGGGTTCTTCGCCGTACGAGGCCGCCACGATCACCTTGCCGATGGGCAGGCAGGGAACGCGGTACCGATCGCAGAATGCATAGAGCGTGCGGGCCCCTTCCACGCACAGGCGCGCCTTGAGGGAGCCCGTGGGGTAGTAGATCCCGGCATGGACCACCTCCGAGCTGCGGGAGCTCGTCTGCCTGCCCGGGCCGGGCTCCTGCTCCACCACGACCACCTGCCGCCCGCGGCCCGACAGGGCGCAGGCAACGGCCAGGCCGATGACCCCGGCGCCGACGATGGAGATGTCCACCTCATGCATGGAACCCCTATAGCAGCAAAGGGCGCTCGAGGAAAAGGCAAACGGCAGACAGGTCCGCCCATGGCCGCATGGGCCGCGCCGCCCGGAATGACGGAGGCGGAGTGCCTTGCCTGCACGGGATGTATCTGCTATACAATCTGTGTTCACCCACACCAGCACAACTCATATCGCGGAGGAGGCAATGGATATCAGGGATAAGGTTCCGGTCATCAGGGTTGCCATCAGGGGCGCGAACGGCAGGATGGGACTGCAGGCCATCTACGCGTCCATGGAGAACAACGAGGATATCCTGGCAAGGGCAAAGACCAAGGAGCTTACCGATAAGGATGTCTGGATCGATGTGGTGTTCGGCGCGTTCACCGCGGACATCCCCACCGTGCAGCAGCTCCTGGCGGGGATCATGCGGTCGGAGAAGTCCAAGATCCTGGAGGGCTACGACAAGATGGGCAGCCCCATCTTCCGCCTCAAGGCCGACGGAAAGCACGAGCTGCGCACCAAGTACCTGGAGCAGACCCTCGACGAGGAGCCCCAGCGGGACCACGTCATCCCCTTTGACCGGCAGGAGCTCGTGGACTCCCCCGAGGGACTGCCTGCCATCAAGATCCTGTCCCACGACAAGCAGGAGGTGCTCTCGGTGATCCGGCACGCCAATGTCCGCCTGGGCGAGCTCTCGGCCGAGGCCATCATGGACCGGGTCCTGGACACGGCCCAGGACCTGGGCGCCAACGTGCTCCTGTCCTGCGTGGGCGACACGGCGAAAAAGGCGGACCGCATGCAGAAGTGGCTGGACAAGATCCACGAGAAGAACTACCCCATGGGGTTTCTGGAGTCGGCCCCGGCCAAGGGGTGGGAGAAGCGCATGCTGTCGCGCCAGAACGAGATCAGCGTGCTCTGCTCGCGGAACTACAGCCCCACCGGCACCCTGTTCAGGACAGGCATCGCCCTGAGGCAGCCCCTGTTCACCGCTGACAGCTTCGCCTTCGGCAAGGCCGTTGAGCGGTTCAAGAAGGTGTTCACCCGCATCGTGAGCCAGATCATCGCCACGGACACCTTCCGGGACTTCGCGCAGATCCTCAAGAAGACACCCTCAACCATCCGGGAGATCGACGGCGAGGAGATCCTGGTGAACCTCGCCCCCTCCTTCCTCACCGTGACCTCTCCCACCTACCTCATCTTCAGCTTCTACGAGGACAACGAGTACGGCTTCATCTGCGGCGCCCTCATCCCCAACCTCAAGGCCCTGGGCCTCATCTACCGGGACCTCGCCATGGTGGAAAAGGCGCGCTCCGCGGGCGTGAAGTACGAGGCGGTCACCAACATCCCGGGCCTGTTCGGCACGGACTGGATGGTGAAGGCTCCCGAGGAGATCGTCAGGCGCGGCGGGGCCATGTCCACGAGTTCCTGCACCACCAACGGCAACCTCATGGGCGACACCATCATGATCCTGGCCCTGCACAGCTACTTCGACTTCTTCGCAGAGACGGTGAAGGACTACTATACCTGCGCGGACACGGCCAAGAGGGCCAAGATCGAGGAGAAGATCGAGAAGCGCTTCGCCGACTTCAAGGGCTACCTGGACAAGCTCCTTGCCAACCGGGCCCGGATGATCAAGACCATCTTCAGCTTCTACTACGACCAGATCGCCTTCATCAACACCGACATGCAGCACGGCCTGACCCGCTCAGAGTCGCCTGAGGTCCTGGACTTCCTGCGGGAGACCTCATCGGGGTCCCAGACCGAGGTGCCCAAGCTGCTGTCGCTCCCCTCGCGGGAGAAGGAGTACCTCAAGGGGCTCAAGGACATGGTGGCCAAGCAGCTCGCCGCGGAGAAGGACGAAAAGGAGAAGGAAGTCCTCGCCCAGGAGCTCAAGCAGATCGAGGCCAGCATCAAGACCATCGACGGGAGCATCAACATCGTGGACATCCTCGAAAAGGTCGAGGCGCTGAAGCAACATGAGGCTTGACACCCCATTTTTAATTGGACTATGAACCCCACAGAGGGCCCATAGCTCAATTGGTAGAGCCACCGGCTCATAACCGGTAGGTCCCTGGTTCGATTCCAGGTGGGCCCATAATCGGGCCAAAGGAACAAGGGTGAGAACGGGTATCACACATGATCACAGGGTAAGCTGTACACTCCGCAAGGGAGGACAAGGGGATGCTCTTCAGGAGCATCCCCTTTTTCATCCATGACGATCCGCGACGTGATGGCAGTGCTCGATGCCCTGGCCCCGTTCGATTCCGCGGAAGAGTGGGACAACGTGGGGCTCATGGCGGGGGACCCGTCGCGCCGGGTGGAAAGGCTCCTGGTGGCGCTGGACCCGTCCCTGGAGGTGATCCGCGCGGCCAGGAGACGCCGCGCGGAGCTCATCGTAACCCACCACCCCCTCACGCTCACGCCGTTGAACAGGCTGGACCTGAGCCGGGGCGTGGGAAGGAAGGTCGCCCTGATCATCGAGGCCGGCACGGCCCTGGTGAGCATGCATACGAACCTGGACAAGGCGCCGGGCGGGGTGGCGGACGAGCTGGCCAGGAAGCTCGGGCTGGGGATCGCGCAGGTCGAAGGATCCCTCCGCGTAGGGGAGCTGGCAAGGCCTGTGGCGCTGAAGGACTGGCTCGGCAGACTGCCGTTCGCGGGGGGCCGCGTCTGCGATACCGGACGGCCTGTGCACCGGGTGGCGGCCTGTCCGGGCAGCGGCATGGAATACTGGCAGCGGGCGCGCTCGCTCGGGTGCGACACCTTCGTCACCGGGGACGTCCGCTACCACGCGGGGCTCGATGCCTGGGAAGCGGGGATGAACGTGGTGGACCTGGGCCACTTCGGCACCGAGGAGATCGTCGTGAAGCCCCTGGCAGCGCGGCTGAACAAGGAATTGAAGGGGGTGCGTGTCCTCGCTCACCGGGGCAGGGACGTTTTCTCCCCGTACATACCCGTCAGAGAGAGAGAAGGAGAAAAACGTTGAAGGACAAACTTGCCGACCTGATTGCCCTGCAGGATGTGGAAATCGAGATATTCAAGGCCGAAGAGGGATTGCGGGAGATGCCCAAGGAGGTCTCCGAGATCGAGAGCATCATCGGCGCCCGGAGGAAGTCCCTGGAGGCCGTGGACGAGGAGATAGCGGCCTACGAGGAGCGCAAGGCCCCCCTGGAAACGGAGCTCAAGGAGAACCAGACCCTCCTGGACGCTGCGGATGCCAGGATCAAGCGGATCAAGACCAACAAGGAATACCTTGCCCTGCAGCGGGAGATCGACCTGGCGAAGAAGCGCAAGGCAGACATCGAGGAGCAGGTCCTCATGATCATGGACAAGATCGAGAAGAAGAGCGCCGAGCGGCAGCGTATCAGCGCCTCCTTCGAGACGGACAAGGTCATCCTGGAGGAGAAGAAGGCCCGGATCGAGGAGCAGATGAAGGAGCTCGAGGCGGTGCTGGCGGAGTACAAGGGCAAGGACAAGAGCCTGCGCAAGATCGTGGACCCCTCCCTGCTGTCCAAGTACGACCGCATCAAGAAAAGCAAGAAGGGCCTTGCCGTGGCCGAGTGCCTGGACGGGGTGTGCAAGGGGTGCCACATGCACATCCAGCCCCAGCTCTACAACGAGCTGGTGCGGGGCGACAGGCTCATCATCTGCCCCTCGTGCCAGCGGATCCTCTACGCGCGGCCAGCCGAAGAGGCCGAACAGGACTGAGCCCGCTGTCCCGAAGAGCACCCTGCCGCTCCCGGGATATGCGGTGCATCCAAGGATCCTGCAGGAGACCCCCCCGCTGATAACGATAAAAAAAGGTCCAGCCCCTCTTGATAATCAAGCATAGGCGATTATCTTCAAGAAAAAGGCCCCGGGGAAGACGGTCCGGAAGTACAACATGGTAATAAGTCGTCCGGGATATGCCGGCAGAAGTGCTGTTAACACCATGAAATAACTTGTCTCAATTTTTCTTCTCAAGTTTTCTGGCATGCATCCGTATATATAGAATGTGATGATGATCAGAGGGCATTGTGTACTGGATCATACCGGCCGCCGGGCATCGAGGCTTAATTATATCTTAAGCGATTCCACTAACCCAAGGAGGAATGAGGCTATGTTAAAGTCAAAGAAAGGTTTCACACTCATCGAGTTGATGATCGTCGTGGCGATCATCGGTATCCTGGCGGCCATTGCCATCCCGGCGTACAGCGACTATACCCGCAAGGCGCGGTTGTCCGAGGTGACGAACTACATGGGTGCCGCCATGAGCGGTCTCAACACGCATATTAATGATGTCGGGTCAAGCAATGTCATGAACGATGTCACCGAGATCCAGAACACCACCGGCATCCAGGCACCCACGAAGTATATCCAGGCGGCAAGCATCACCGCGGCCGCCAATGCCGATGCCACCCCGACCATGTCCGTCACGGTCCAGAACATCCCCGGCGTGTCGGGCGATCTGACCCTGACAGTGCGGGCAGGTGGCGGCGGTACGAGGACATGGGCCGGAGCTAACGGCATGGAAGACAGGTATGTCCCCAAGAACTAGGGAAATGAGGTTCTCTCAAGCCTGAGACAGGGCCCCCGGCAGATGCCGGGGGCCCTTTTTTATCTGTCTGCGCCGCAGGTTGTCCGGGTGCCCGCGGTGTGATAGTCTTGGGGGAACAGGGGGGGGCTGAGCGATGGCGGAAGGGACGGAGGCAGACCAGTGCCAATTCAGACGCCTCGTCCTCGGGCACTACGCATCCAGCGGGAGGGTGCTCCCGTGGCGGCATGAGCCGGACCCCTACCGCGTCTTCGTGTCAGAGATCATGCTCCAGCAGACCCAGGTGGAGCGCGTGCTGAAGAAGTACCCCGAGTTCCTCAGGAGGTTCCCGGATATTCCCGCGCTCTCCGCATCGCCCTTCGCCGAGGTGCTCGCACACTGGCAGGGGCTCGGCTACAACCGCAGGGCCATGTTCCTCTGGAAATGCGCGCGGACAGTCCAGGAAGAACACCGGGGGGATTTCCCCGGCACGATGGAGGACCTCCGCCGGCTTCCGGGCATCGGCCATGCAACAGCCGGCGCCATCCTCGCCTTTGCCTTCAATGCACCCGTGGTATTCATCGAGACCAATATCCGGCGCGCATACATCCACCATTTTTTCCATGACCGGATGGACGTGCAGGACAGGGAGATCCTGCCCCTCGTGGAGGCGACCCTCGACAGGGAGAACACCAGGGACTGGTACTACGCCCTCATGGATTACGGCGCCATGCTGAAGAAAGAGGTGCAGAATCCCAACCGCAGGAGCGCCCACTACACCAGGCAGGCGCCCTTCGAGGGGTCGGACCGCCAGGTGCGCGGCGGGATCCTCAAGGCCCTCGTGGGGCAGGGGCCGATGTCCAGGAGGAAGCTTTCCGCCCACATGGGGGTCGATCAGGAAAGGCTGGACAGGATCCTCTCCAGCCTCGAACAGGAAGGGTTCCTCGTCCGAACCGGAGCACGCATCAGGCTGTCCTGAGCTGCCGGGGAAGAACGTTTCCTTCAGGCCGCGGGAGAGACCGCCGCCTCCAGGTCCTGCCAGAACTTCCTCCGCTTCTCTGAATCAACGGGCGACAGTGCCGGTAGTTCCAGGAAGGGGACCGTGATCCCTTCCCTGTTGAGCTCCTCCTCCAGGATCTCCGCCATGATGCCCCGCAGGACCGGGTCCTTGTCCCCGGGTTCATCCACGGGGTTCGGGGACTCGGTGCCGTACCGGTTCACCTTGTGCGCGCCCCAGTGGATGCCGCAGGTGGGGCTGTTCTCCAGGCCGATGAAGCAGCAGAGGCGGTAGCGGTTCTTGAGGAACTCCCGCACCATGAGCATGGGGACCCGCAGGAGTTCCTTGCAGTGGGTGCGGAAGAAGATGTTGTCATACTGCTGGCGTCCCTGGGGGTTGCGCATGAGACCCATGGCCGTTGTCTCCGGGCAGGGGTACTGGACGATGCCCACGTTCCTCCGCAGCAGGTAGTCGGTCACCTCCAGGGAGAGGGGGAAGTTCTGCCCCAGGATGTGCACCCTGCAGTAGGGGTTGACCAGGCACTGGCAGATGAGGATGATACGGCGTTCCTTCTTCGGCATGGGGGCAGTCCTTTCAAGGAACACTATAAGCGAAAGCCGGATGAAAGCAAGACGTGTGGAGCATGTCATCAGAGAAGAAATGGAGGTGCAGCCAATGCGGTCTGGATGAACTAGCTAGTGTCCATCCGGAAACTGTAGTCAGTTGGAATAATTGATAAAAAGAGCATTTT
>CAZNGL010000131.1:0-8265 GCA_964572405.1 uncultured Bacteriovoracaceae bacterium | reverse complement strand
CCTCCAGATCGTGGGAGAAAAGGGCGTCCTGGACGTTCTCGAAGATGTCGTGGAGTTTTTTCTCGCTTTCCCGCAGGGCCGTCTCCGCCCTGATGCGGTCGTCGATCTCCTGGCGGAGTTTGCCGTTCGCGAGCTCCAGGGCAAGATTCTTTTCCTTGAGCCTGATGCGGGCCGTCTGCAGGACCTTTGCCGCATAGGATGCCAAAAACGCCACCACATAGAGCACCGCCGTGAGCACGCCCAGAATGAAGACCACCATGCGCCACGGGTACTCGTACACCAGGACCACGTTCTGGTGGGGGAGGAACCCATAGTGCTCCAGCGCCACCGCGGTGCTGAAGGCGGCCGAACAGATGCCGGCAAGGATCAGCGGGTACCGCATGGGGGCCTGGACGCCCACGTAGAAGATCATGGCCGCATAGATGGGGGTAAGGTAGGTGGAACGGAACCCGCCGACAAAATAGATGAACCCCGTATAGCCGATGATCTCGAGGATGTTGATGCCGAACGAGGCGTATTCGAACAGCCTCTCGTCCCGGATGCGGCTCAGCAGTAGGAGCATGGGGACATTCATGAGCACGATATAGACCAGGACACCACTCGCTCCCCGGAATGACCCGTCACTGATGGCCCCGTACCAGTTGGCGCCCAGGGTGAACAGCCAGATCAGGAAGCTGGCGCAGGACCTCACGTACGCACCCTGGACATGGGTCTTCATGAGGCGGTTGTGCTTTTCGGGCTTCAGCACGCGGGAATCGTGACCATGCCTGGAGACCGGCCGGTTCTTACCTGGGTCAGCCTGATGCATCGCTGTCCTTCCTCCTTGTACACTCGGGCTCGTGGAGAGCGGCCCCCAAAAAGTACAGTCTATCAAGTGATCAATGAGATTCTTATCGACAGAATTCTTTCAGTCTTGAGGATATGTTAGCGTTTTGCCAGGAAGATTCCCGCCGCCTTCACCATCCGGCACGTGACAGGGGGAGCACAAACACGATAGAATACGCTGGCACCACACCTGACGAGGAGGTTCACGGCCATGCCCATCTACGAACTCAATGGCAGGAAACCGCAGATAGGCGCAGGTACATGGGTCTCGCCAAGCGCCGAGATCATCGGCGACGTGAGGATCGGCATGAACTGCTGGATCGGTCCGGTCGCAGTCGTCAGGGGCGACTTCGGGACCATCCTCATCGGCGACGGCACGGCCGTGGAGGACGCAGTGGTCATCCACACCCCCGCCCAGGTTTCCATCGGCACGCAGGTCACCATCGGCCATGCCGCGGTGATTCACGGGAGCACGGTGGGGGATTTCGCCGTGATAGGCATGAACTCGACGCTGGGAGACAATGCCCGGGTGGGCAGGTGGTCCATCGTGGCAGAGCACTCCCTGGTGAAGAAGAACCAGGTGGTGCCGGACTTCAAGCTCTACGCCGGGTGTCCTGCCGTGGAAAAGGGAGACATCACCGAACCCTACCGCGAGGTCATGCAGATGGGAAAGCAGCTGTACAACGAACTGGTGAAGCAGTACCTGTCCTCGCTGCGCCGGACGGGGTAGCCCCTGCAGCCATGGGAGACGCCGTTTCCTCGCCCCCTGCACCGCTCCATCGGAAATGTCTTGTCTGAATGAATGAACATGATTATCATCAGTTCATCTCTGTCATGAGAGGAGGTTCCCATGAATCACCCTGAAGCCACTGCCATGGCGCTGTCCATCCTGCGCTCCGGCGATCCGTTCCAGTGGTATGTCATCACCCTGCTGGCCCTGACCCTGTACGTCTACCTCAACGAGGTTTCCAAGAAAAACTGGCGGGGCATTGCTGCAGGTCTGTCTCTGTACATGGTCCACTGGTTCGTGGAGATCGTCAATGCCCTGATCCAGCACTATACCGGCCACGCACTGTGGACCGTACCCACCGGCACGGCCTTTCTCATCCTGGTGGGGGTGGGGGTCGAGATCAGCCTCATGTTCTCCATCGCGGGTCTCGTCCTGAGCAAGATCCTCCCCGAGGACCCGGACCTGCAGATCCTCGGCGTCAATAACAGGGTGCTCTTTGCCGTGGCCAATGCCGCCTTTGCCTCGATCCTTGAGATCTTCCTGGTCAAGACGCCCACCTTTGTCTGGGTGTGGCCCTGGTGGGGGGCCTTCCCGGTCTTCATCACGGTCTACATCCCGTTCTTCCTGGCCGCATTCTACGCCTATGACTGGCCGCCGAAGAAGCAGATCGCCTTCATCGGCGGGCTCTTCGCCGTAAACGCCGCAGGGCTCATCGTCTTTGCGGGGATCCTGAAGTGGATCTGAGGGACTGAACGGGGAGGAGGCGGGTGTCACAGAGGACCGCCTCCCCCCGGAGAATCTTACTTTTCTGTGGCTCGTTGCTTGTTCAGCTTTTCCAGTTCGCCGATGATGTCTTCCAGAGGGGGCCTCTTGTTGATATCATGCACGTCGATGGAGCGGATTATCCCCTGGGTGTCTATGATGAAGATGGCCCGTTCCGATGTCCCGTCCGAACGGAGCACCCCGTAGGTGTCCGCCACCTTGCCGTGGGGCCAGAAATCCGAGAGCACGGGGAACCACAGCGACCCCATGGCCCTGGTCCAGGCATGCAGGGTGGGCACGTTGTCCACGCTGATGCCGATGAGGACGGTGTTCAGCCGCTCGAACTCCTCCTGGGCGATGTTGTACCCTGGCCACTGGTCCGAGCACACCGGTGTCCATGCGGCAGGGACGAAGGAGATCATGACGTTCTTCTTCCCGGCGTAATCCCCCAGGGACACGTCTCCTCCGGTGACGGCCTTCAGGGTGAAGTCAGGGGCACGGTCCCCCACCCTGACCTTGAGGACGCTGTCCACGGGCTTGAGGGTGCCCACCTGATAGATACTCTCCTTGAGATCCTGGGCCGGGGCGGTCACGGGCATACAGAAAAGGGCCGCCGCACCGAATGCTATCAGTATGCTCCTGCAGTACTTCTTCATACGTTCCCCCGTCATCGGGCGCCTGCCTTTCGCAGCACGGTCTGGAGAAACACCTTTGCATCGTCATAGGGACCCTGCTGCATGAAGAACGGTGTCAGGGTCCTGCCGTCGTTTTTCACCCCGAAGTACGTAGGGGTCTGGACCCCGGTCAGGCTGTTCAGCACCGCTGAGTTGGCATCGTCGAACAGGGGGAAGGGGACCGAATACTTTTTCCTGAAGAACTTCACCTCATAGGGGGAATTCCCCACCCCGATGCCCAGGACCTTCACCTTCTTTGCCAGGGAACGGTCAGCAAGGATGTGCTGATGGAGCCTGTTCGCCTCGGGGGCGTGTTTCTGGCAGTGCGGGCAGTACATGCTGAAGATCTCGAGGATGATGATATCGGCATCCACTTCGTTCAGGCCGAACTGGCCCGCCTTCTCCCTGATGCCCAGGTAGGTGCGGTCGCCGGCATCTGCCGGGACGGCGAGCCGTATCTGGCCGATGGCCTTGTAGTACTGCTGCTCCGGGCCTGCAGCCCACAGGAACTGCCCACCGAGGAGCATGCTGGCAAGCACGATGAATGCCAGCTTTCTCATACGCCCTCCTTTCACCAGGGGCATGAAGGGCCCCGAGGTCCTGAAAGGATCCCCGGGGCCCTTGCGCCATCTACCAGTTCTCGCCGAGGAGTTCGAAGTAGTCCTTGGGGTGGGCGCAGGCCGGGCATGCACCGGGCGCCTCCGTCCCCTCGTGGAGGTACCCGCAGTTGCGGCATCTCCATACCACCGACTTCTCCCGCTTGAAGACCCTTCCTGCCTCGATGTTCGCCGCCAGGTCCCGGTAGCGCTTCTCGTGCTGCCGTTCGGCCACGGACACCGCGTCCCATACCATGGCGATGGCCTCGAAGCCCTCTTCGCGGGCTATCTTGGCAAAGCCGGGGTACATCTCGGTCTGCTCGTAGTGCTCGCCTGCTGCAGCCTCCTTGAGGTTCTCCAGGGTGGTGCCGATAACGCCGGCCGGGAAGCTCGCCGTGATCTCAACCTCACCGCCCTCGAGGAACTTGAAGAAGCGTTTGGCATGCTCCTTTTCCTGGCTGGCTGTCTCCTCGAAGATGTCCGCTATCTGCACGTACCCGTCCTTCCTGGCCTGGCTCGCGAAATAGGTGTACCGGTTCCGCGCCTGCGACTCGCCGGCAAAGGATGCAAGCAGGTTCTTCTCCGTCCTGGTTCCCTTCAGTTTCCCCATAAATATCCTCCTTCACAGTATGGTCTTGTCTAGTCTGTCCCTGTATTATCCCCTGACCGGCCATCGCTCCCGCGACCTTTCTTGTCGCGGCACCGCGGGCAGATGCCCTGGAAGTCCATGGAGCAGCCCAGCACCTGATAGCCGCTGGTGCTGCCCACCATCTCTTCTATAGTAGTCATGCCGTGGGCCTGGTTCAAGACCACGTCATCCACCCTGCCGCATGCAATGCACCGGATGTGCATGTGGTCGTCATTCACGAAATCGAATCGCCGCTGCCCCCCGCCCAGGTCCAGCCGCCTGATCATGCCGGTGGAAGAGAGGTGCTCGAGATTCCGGTACACCGTACCCAGGCTGATACGGGGAAGGCGGACCCTCACCATCTCATAGACATCATAGGCCGTGGGGTGGGTCCGTACCTTGCTCAACTCCTCCAGGATCACGCTCCGCTGTTTCGTCATCCTCTTGTGTGGGTTCTGCATGCCACCCCCGTGGACGATAAGGATTGTGGGCTTGAATTTTTTATTGATAATAATTACTGTTAATGATATATCCTGTCAAGCATCAAGTTTTGAAGCCGCCGGGCCCCTCAGAATGACTCCAGCAAAGGAGGCTTGCAGAAACAGGAACTTGTTCGCTTTTTCAACCGGATAGTATACAATCCGGCCGTAAAGACCCATGGAGAAGAAACGAGGTATCCACGCTCAAACACAGACGTGAAAAGGACTCGATATGCCCATGCTTGAGGGTCTCGCCAGCAGTCTCGGCACGTATCTCCAGGGATCCCTGCTCCTGGCCTTTGTGGCATCGTACATCGGAGGGGTCCTGGTGAGCTTCACCCCGTGCATGTACCCCCTGATCCCCATCACGGTCTCCTATATCGGGGCCCAGGGCAAGGGGACGAAAACCTCCGGGTTTGTCCTCTCCCTCCTGTATGTACTCGGCACATCCATTGCCTACACCGCCCTGGGGAGCATAGCAGGCCTGAGCGGCACCTTCTTCGGCGCGGTCCAGACAAGCCCGTGGACCAACCTCGTCATGGCGAACATCTTCATCCTCATGGGCCTGTCCATGCTGGATGTCTTCACCATCCCCCTGCCGCAGGCCCTGAGCGGACAGCTCTTCACCCCCAGGAGGAAGGGGCGGTTCGGGGCCTTCCTCCTGGGGGTGGCCTCGGGCCTGATCATGAGCCCCTGCTCCGTGCCGGTCCTCGCGGTCCTCCTGGGCTATGTCGCCACCAGGCAGAACACAGCGGTGGGCATGGGGCTGCTCTTTGTCTTTGCCTTCGGCATGGGCACCCTGCTCATCGTACTGGGCACCTTCACCAGCCTCCTGACAAGCATCCCCCGGTCCGGACCATGGCTGGAAAGAATCCCCAGGCTCTTCGGGTTCATCTTTATCGCCATAGGAGAATACTTTCTCATCACAGCGGGAAAACTGTTCATATAATCATAAGGAGAGAACTCCATGCGAAGGCCGATCTTCCCGACCGTGACGGCTTCAGCCCTCATATTCATCATCGCGCTCTGCATGTGTGCAGCCACAGGCCGGACCAGCGAGGCACAGGCAGAAACGGCCAACGTCAGGACCGCCCCTCCCATGGCACCGGCCTTCATCCTCCAGGACCTGAAGGGAAAGGCCGTATCCCTGAAGGACTACCGGGGCAAGGTGGTGCTCCTGAACTTCACCACCACCTGGTGCCCCTACTGCAGGAAGGACCTGCCAAACCTCAGGAAGTTCCACGAGTCCATGCGGTCGAGGAAGGATTTCGCCCTGCTTTCCATCTTCGTGAACGAAAGCCCCAGGCGGGTGGGTATCTTCGCCCAGAAGAACGCCCTGCCCTATACCGTGCTTGTGGACAGCGATGCGCTGGTGGCGCGCAACTACGGCGTGCAGGGGGTACCCATGAAGGTCGTGGTGGACAGAAACGGCACCATGGCATGCTGGCAGTGCGTCTCTGCCGAGGACAAGGTGAAGGAACTCCTCAAACAGAAGTGATGCCGCACCCGGGGGTCCCGGCGGGAGAGAAGGATTACCCCTTCTTCCTCGCGATCAGTCCCTCGCTCACCCGCACCGCCTCCACCCCGTCCTGCGCATAGGCCGCACCGATGGACTCGGCGAAATCGCGGGTGACCACCGCGCCTCCCACCATGACCGCGCAGGCGATGCCGGCATCCCGCATCCGCGTCACCGCCTCCTGCATGCTCATCATGGTGGTGGTCATGAGGGCGGACAGCCCCACGATGTCCGGGTCGTGCTCCCTGGCCGCGGCGATGAGCGCATCGTGGTCCACGTCCTTGCCGAGGTCCACCACCTCGAACCCGTTGTTCTTCAGCATGAGGCCCACGATATTCTTGCCGATGTCGTGGATGTCGCCCTTGACCGTTGCCAGGATGATCCTGCCTCTGCCCCCGGTGCCGGCCCCTTCCCCCTTGAGACGGGGCTCCAGGAGCTCGAAGCCGAGCTTCATGGTCTCAGCGCTGGCAATGAGCTGCGGGAGGAAATAGACCTTCTGTTCGTAGAGCTCGCCCACCTTCCGGATGGCAGGGATCATCACCTCGTCCACCAGCGAGCGCGCGTTCCTGCCCTGGGCGAGGGCCTCCTCCACCATGGCCCGGATCCCTCCCCGTGCCCCCTCAATGACGGCACGATGGATGCGCTCCTCCACACCCACGGTCACGGTGATGCCCGACGGCGGCGCCGGCTGCTGCGCCGCTGCGCTGAAGTGCGCAATGAACGCAGCGGCGTCCCTGTCGCTGCCCGCGAGCACATCCGCTGCCCGCTTGACGTTCATGAGCTCCACGACCTCCGGGTTCGCGATGGCGCAGCTCAGCCCGCAGGCCACCCCCATGGCCAGGAACGACGCGTTGACCCACTTCCGCTCCGGCAGCCCGAAGGATACATTGGACAGGCCCACCACGGTATGGGTGCCGAACCTGGAACTGCACCAGCGGATGGTCTCGAGGGTCTCCCGGGCTGCGGATCCGTCGGCGGACACGGCCATGGTGAGCGCGTCCACGATGATATCGTCCTTGGTGAACCCGTGCCTCCGTGCACGGCCGTACACGGACTGCACGATGCCTCGGCGCTCCACTGACGTCCTGGGCAGGGAGCCTCCCGCAAGGGGCAGGAGGATGAACATGGCCCCGTACCTGGCGGCCAGTCTCAGTCGCTCCTCCAGAAGATGTTCCTCCCCGGAGATGGAGTTGATGAGCGCCCTGCCGGGGTATATCCGCAGGGCCGCCTCCAGGGCGTCGATCCGCGAGGTGTCGATGCACAGGGGCGCATCCGTGCTCAGCGAAAGCTGCCGGACGGCCCGGGGGAGGACATCCTTCTCGTCGATGCCCGGCATGCCCACGTTGACATCCAGGATCGACGCGCCGCGGATCACCTGCTCCCGGGCAAAGGAACTCACCAGGGAGAACTCTCCCCGCCTCAGCTCCTCCTGGAGGGCCTTCTTCCCGGTGGGGTTGATTCGCTCGCCGATGACGGTCAGTGGCGCGCCCCGCTCCAGGAGCACGGTCCTGCCGTGGGAGCTCAGGGCGCTGATGGACTTCACCCGAGGGGGCTCGGGTTTCAGTGATGAGCACTCCTGAGAGAGGGCCCGGATGTGCTCCGGCGTGGTCCCGCAGCAGCCGCCCAGCAGGTTGGCCCCCCCTTCCACGAAGGCGCGGGCAAAGCCCGCGAACTCCCGTGGCACCATGTCGAAAAAGGTCTTCCCCTCCTTCAGCCTGGGCAGTCCGGCATTGGGCTTGGCCACCAGCGGGACCCTGGCGTAGGGCTTCATCTGCGCGATGAGGGGGATCATCTCCTTCGGTCCTGCGGAGCAGTTGCAGCCCACCGCGTCCGCCCCCAGGGCCTGGAGGGTGATGAGCGCCGAGACCGGGTCCGTACCGCCGAGCGTCCTGCCCGCCGTATCGTAGGTCATGGTGACCATGGTGAAGATGTCCGCGCTCTCCTTCACCGCCACCAGGGCGGCCCTGGTCTCCTGGATGTCGATCATGGTCTCGATGACCATGAGGTCCACGCCGCCCGCCAGGAGCCCCTGCACCTGCTCCCTGTAGCACGCCA
>CAZNGL010000130.1:0-8441 GCA_964572405.1 uncultured Bacteriovoracaceae bacterium | reverse complement strand
GCCCTGAGCATTGCGGCCAGGAGCACCGCGCAGTCCGCCCGGTGGCCGTACCCCTCTGACAGGGTGACGTCCGCCCGACTGATCTGGCTCAGGGGGAGCGCTGCGATGGAGATGGGAACGGCCTTGATGTTCCTGACAACATAGTCTCTTATGGCCGTGATCCTGTCTCTCTCGTCGGTGAGGTCTTTCGTCAGCTGGGCTGCCTTTGCGGACGAGGCGTCCTGTCCGGTGGATGCCTTTTCGAGGACATCGCCCACAAGGCGCGCGTAGTCCTTCAGCTCGCAGGCAGATGCGTACACCACGGGCTGCCAGCAGTAGGCAGGCGGAAGGTTGTCCTCCTGCCTGATGGGGGCGATGCGTTCGGCAAGGTACTCGATGACCTCGCGATCCCCGTCGTGGCTCCTGGTCTCCCTGATCAGTTCCGGGGGGGAGGGTTTCCAGGAAGGGTCCGCTGCCAGGCCGTTGTCCGCCTTTACGGTTTTGAGGCGCATGGACTTCGGATACCTGATCACCAGCCTCCTTCGCTCCACCGGGTCCTCCCCCTGGAAGAACGAGGAGATGACAAAGGGCTGGCTGTCCTTCCGGGTCTTGTGAATCTCGTACTCGACCACGCTGCCTTCCTGGAGGTTCGGAAGGCTTGCCACCAGGATTTTCCCCGCAGGATACCGGGGCGCCGCCCCGACCCACTCCTGGTCCATGATGTTGATCTCCCGTGGATCGATCCTCGTGACGCTGCCCTGCGGAGAGGTCACCGCGGCGCTGATGAGCCGCACCTCCTCCCATGCGGGGTTGTAGGAGATGCGTATCTCGCCCATCTTCTTTCTGCCCGCATAGGTGAGCACCTTTGCCCTGACCCTGCTGGTCTCACGCAGGGTGGCGGCATCCTCGATGGTGACATCCAGGTCTTCCTCCATGATCAGGGCGTCTGGGCTGAAGGAGGCGTACCAGGGCCTGCCCTGAGCGTCCGCGGACTCCGGTGTCACCGAAAGGGCGGGCATGAGACGGTTCGCCTTCTCCACCTTCCTGAGCGTCTCCTGGAGGGCCTGATACTGGTCGGGCGAGTACTCGGTGCGCTTGAGCTGGAAGGTGTTCTTCGCCACGAGGGTGCCTTCAGTCATGTCAATGGACCTGATCCAGAGTGCCCCGTCGTCGATGGCGGCCTCCTGGATCACACCGGCGAGCCTGCTCCCCAGAGACGGGTCGATGCTCAGCGACATGGCCTCCTCCACGCCGCACGCGGTCTCGGTGAGGTAGGTGTACTTCCGCTCCCTGAGCCCCATCTTCTGGATGAGGAAGTTCACCATGCCCACGTGGTCCCCGAACCTGGGCACCGGGAGCAGGGTGACGCCGTCCCCCTGCACGGGGAAGTTCCCGGCAGAAAAGGTCATCTCTGCCTTGAGGGGTGCGGTGATGTCCATGACATTGTCGGGAATCACGGTGAGGTCCTTCATCACTGCTGAGGGAACCACCTTCCTGAGAATCTTCTCGAAGTAGATCTTCCTCTCCTCGGCCTGCAGGGTGGAGAAGTACCCCCGGTAGGCGTTGTCGTTGATGCCTTCGAAGTCCATGGTGATCGTGGCGTTCAGGGTGCCCCGGCTGTCGATGCTGCCCTTTGTGGAAAGCTTCATCATGTTCCGGTCCGCAGGGATGATGGGACTGGTGAGCAGGGCCTCTCCCCTGGGCGTGGCCACCAGGTAGCTCTGGTCGTTCAGGTAGGCGGGGAAGAGATCCTTGGTGTTCTCGTCCGTGGGGTCCATGAGGAGGTAGGTGCCGTCTCTGTTCTTCACGCAGGCAACGGCATGGTTGAAGTAGGGCTGGGGCACCTCTGCATCCATCTTGGGTCCGTTCCTGATGAGGACCGGGTATGCCTCGATGCCGGCGAGACGCATCATGGCCACCAGGAGGGCCGCCTTGTCGCGGCACACCCCTGCCCTGCGCTGGAAGGTCATGGACACGTCGTGGGGTTCGTAGCCCGGGGCCTCTGACTCTGCCATGATGCCCAGGTAGCGAACCTGCTGGGATACCCAGAAGAAGATGGCTTCCACCTTTTCCATCCGGGTGCGCTTGCCCCTGGTGATCTTCTTCACCATGGCGGCCATGTCGGGCGTGGTGGCCGCAAGGTGCGGCTTGCTCAGGTTCCAGTACCAGCGTGACACCGTCTCCCAGTCGGGGATGGTGCTGACGAGCAGGCGCTGGGCCTGGGTGTAGAGGGGCGGCATGGCTGGCTCCACAAAGGCCCTGGGGATGTCCCTGGCAATCCACCGGTACACGATCTTCTGGTCCTGCTCGGTCTTGAGAAAGGTTATGGTGCCCGGGATCTCGTTCTTCAGGGCCATGCTCTTCAGGGGCTTCGCGGCAGGCGCCACCACCGTGTACGAGGCGCGCACGATGGGGTCAGTGTCCTCGAAGGTGACAAAGTCGCTGAACTCGTTGGCCATACGAGCCCTTATGAACTCGTCGTAGGTGATGAAATGCACCGTGTCCCCGATGGCGAGTTCAGGGATGCTCACCTGGAGGACCTTGTTGTTGGGGTCATAGATGTTCACCGCCATCTGGGACGAGTCCACCATGACGCGGCTGTTCCGTTCGATGTCCACGGGCCTGACATCTCCCGTGGCGGAGATGATCTCGACCACGTCGAACCGGGTCGTGTTGTAGAACTCGTTGAAGGAGGAATGGAGCGTCAGGTAGGATCGCCTCCCCTTCTCGGTGAGGACCTTGGCGTACAGTTCGAACCACTCCACATAGGTCCCGTCCGGGGCGTATTCCTGCCAGTTCTGCTGGTTTACCACCGCCACGTCCGCATCCGGGAACCTCTCAAGGGTGACTGCTCGGGCCTGCCTGGTGACCTCATCCCTGTCCAGGGGCACCCAGGACTCGGCCCGTATCGACGGCGTGCAGGCAAGGACCAGTGCGATGGCAACAAGTGCGGTGAGCCATGAGGCGGTATATCTCGTCATGTTCTCTCGAACCCCCGTTCATGCATGGTATGGAACCGCTCGACAGAACCAGACAAGACCATAAAATCCACGGCCTGTAAACACCTATGCCGACATCGCGAGTTTTCCTTTGCACTGAATGCCGGAAGGGTTGTATGACGTGTGTCATTGCAATGGGGAGGGTTCTGCATGAGTCACCATCTCTTCAACGACAGAAGGAAGTGCCTCCGTAAACCGCTGCGGGAACCGGTGAAGATCAGGCTCGGAGACGTGATCAGAGGAGATGGGTATATGAAGGACATCGGCCCTCGGGGCATCTGTGTCGTCTCACCCGACCCCTTTGCCTACTTCCGGCCCGAGCAGGCCGACATGCTCCTGGACAAGACCATGCTGGTGACCATCCCAGGGAAATCCCTCACCCTGAAGGGCACTGTCGTGAGGGTCAACACCCGCACCAACGAGCTGGCCATGGTCATCACGCATACCTCGGGAAATGAACGGTGGAAGACCTTCAGCAGGTAGACCCCCCTGGACCCCGCACGATACAATAAGGAAATATCCTCATGATTGGCCTATGCATATATCTGAACTCAATCTGCACCGCCTTTGATAAACCTAAAACAACGCTTTAATAAATTCTCAAGACAGTCATCCTTCCGAGTCTTCTTTTCTGCCATTACAAACAATAGGAAATGACGTTCAGAATATCCTTAAATCTAGTATCCTCATCTGCCTTGTTTAATTTCTCATTTTTCATTCTCTCCGCGTAATAACCATTGACATGCGTGTTCACTTGGTTATTATATTACACACTATGACAATAGACAGATCGTTATGTGCTATCTGTGCCTGGCGAGGCGACTGCAACAAGAAGTTCATGCAGGGCTCGGGAGTCCACTGTCCGGACTACACGAGAGACCTCACCATAAAGGCCAGGAATGAAGAGAAGGTCGAGGGTCAAAAAACCAAGCCTGAAAAGGGTAAGAAGTCAAGAGAGATCCGTTTCCTGTAATCTTCCAGCGGATCTCCGTATCCATCAGGCATCGTTGACCCACGACTTCTTGACAAGGGAGAGCGATCTCCCGGAGTTAGATGCCTGCGCTCTCTAACAGCAGCCCCACCCTGCAGAGATCATTGGGCAATTTCCGTTATTTCTTCTCGATTCGAAATGCGAGCGCAGCCTTGATGAAGTCCCTGAACAGGGGATGCACCTGCATGGGCTTGGACTTGAACTCGGGGTGGAATTGACAGCCCAGGAACCAGGGGTGGTCCCTCAGCTCGATGATCTCCGTGAGACCTGCCTCGGGGTTGCGGCCGCTGATGACGAGTCCCGCCGCCTCCAGCTGCTGCTCGAATGAGGGGTTGAATTCATAGCGGTGCCTGTGGCGTTCGGATATCTCCGGGGAACCGTATGCCTTCATGGCGAGGGTGTCGGGTCGTATCGTGCATGCATAGGCTCCGAGCCGCATGGTGCCGCCCTTGCGCGTGATGTTTTTCTGGCCAGGCAGGAAATCGATGACAGGCTCGGCAGTTCCGGGGTCGAACTCGGTGCTGTTGGCGCCCTTCAGGGCGCAGACGCTCCGGGCAAACTCCACCACTGCCATCTGCATGCCCAGGCAGATGCCGAAGAACGGCACCCTGTGCTGCCTCGCATACCCGGCGGCGCGTATCTTGCCTTCGATGCCGCGCTCGCCGAAACCTCCGGGTATGAGGATCCCGTCGATATCCTTGAAGAATGCGCCTATGTCGTCCTTGCCCTCCAGCTCGTCGGCGTCCACGAAGACCCTGTTCACCCGGGTGTTGTTGAAGATCCCGCCATGCTCCAGGGCCTCGTTCAGGCTCTTGTAGGAGTCGGTGAGCCTCACGTACTTGCCCACCACCGCGATGTTCACCTCCTCGGCGCGGTTCCTGACCCGCTCCACGAGCTGTTCCCACCCCTGCATACGGGGTTCGCGGGTCCACATGTTCAGGTACTCCACGATGCGGTCGTCGAGTCCTTCCCGGTGGAAGCCCATGGGCACCTCGTAGATGCTCGCCACGTCCACGGCATTGATCACCGCGTTCTTCTCCACGTTGCAGAACAGCGCGATCTTCTCCTTCAGTTCAGTGGTCAGCAGCTTCTCGGAACGGCACAGCAGGATCTGCGGCTGGATACCGATCTCCCGGAGCTTCATGACCGAATGCTGGGTGGGTTTGGACTTGAGCTCGCCCGCGGCCGCGATGTAGGGCACCAGGGTGAGGTGGATGTAGATCACGTTGCCCCTGCCCATGTCGAATCCGAACTGGCGGATGGCCTCCAGGAAGGGCAGGGACTCGATGTCTCCCACGGTGCCGCCGATCTCGACGATGGCGATGTCGTTGCCGGATGCGGCCTTCCTGATGCGGTCCTTGATCTCGTCGGTGATGTGGGGGATCACCTGCACGGTCTTTCCCAGGTACTCCCCGTTCCGCTCCTTCTGGATCACCGAGTCGTAGATCTGGCCCGTGGTGAAGTTGTTCCGGGCCGTGAGCCGGCTGGTGGTGAAACGCTCGTAGTGCCCCAGGTCCAGGTCCGTCTCCGCGCCGTCATCGGTGACGAAGACCTCCCCGTGCTGGAACGGGCTCATGGTGCCTGGGTCCACGTTGATGTACGGGTCGAGCTTGATGTTGCATACCTTGAGTCCCCGCGCCTCCATGATGGCGCCGATGGACGCCGCGGCAAGGCCCTTTCCCAGGGACGACAGCACGCCCCCGGTGATGAAGATGTATTTAGTGGACTTGTTCGTGGCCATGTTCAGCACCTTTCATCCGTGTATGTGGATCTGATGATCGATAATGCTGTAAGGGATTCCCCTATAGCTATTTTCGGGTTATACCCTAGATAGCAGGTGTACAAGATGGCGGCAAGGGCATTGGAACCCGGCAATGACGGGTTTCTGAATTTCTCTTCTGAACACGTACCTTTTCGTTCCATCAGAAGTAGTCCTGCAGGGCCTTCACGGACAGCCTGTTCGACTGCAGGGCCCTGATGGCCTCGGTCATGGCCCTGGCCGCCGCAATGGTGGTGGCGTACGGGACATTGTACCGTATGGCGTTCTGGCGGAGCGTGTAGGCGTCCTGCGTCGGTCTCCTGCCGATGCTCGCGTTGATGACGAGCTGAATCCGTCCGTTCATGATGGCATCGGCCACATTGGGCCTGCCCTCGCTCACCTTGAGCACGGTCTGCACGGTCACGCCACGGTCGTTCAGGTATGCCGCCGTGCCGGTGGTGGACATGATCGTGAACCCCAGGTCCGCGAAAGCCCTTGCCACAGGCACGATGCGCTCCTTGTAGAAGTCGTGCACGCTGATGAACACGTTTCCTGAGGTGGGAAGGTCACATCCCGCGGCGAGCTGGGACTTGGCAAAGGCCAGCTCGAAGGTCGCGTCCAAGCCCATGACCTCTCCCGTGGACTTCATCTCCGGGCCTAAAGCGATGTTGATGTTCGGGAACCGCTTGAAGGGGAACACGGACTCCTTCACCGATACGTGCCTGGGCGTGCGTTTCCTGGTGAAGCCCAGCTCCTTCAGGCTGCGGCCCAGCATGACCTTGGTGGCGAGCCGGGCCAGCGGCACTCCGATGGCCTTGCTCACAAAGGGTACGGTGCGGGAGGCCCGGGGGTTCACCTCCAGGACATAGACATCGCTGTCCTTGATGGCGAACTGGATGTTCATGAGGCCCACCACGCCGATCTCCCTGGCGATGGCCCTGGTCTGTCTCTCGAGGCGCTCGATGACGCCCTTCTTCAGGGTGGGGGGAGGCAGCACGCAGGCCGAGTCTCCCGAGTGGATGCCCGCCTCCTCGATATGCTCCATGACGCCGCAGATCACGCACTGTCTCCCGTCGGAGATGGAGTCTACATCCACCTCTATGGCGTCCTCCAGGAACTTGTCGATGAGGATCTGGTTGTCCGGGAACAGCTCCAGGACCTGTGCCATGAAGGACCTGAGGGTGTCCGTGTCGTAGATGATCTCCATGGACCTGCCGCCCAGCACGTAGGAAGGTCGCACGAGCACCGGATAGCCGATACTCCCCGCAACGGCAACCGCCTCCTCCACGGACGTCACCGTGGCGCTCTCGGGTTGCTTCAGCCTGAGCCTGTTCACGATCTCCAGGAAGAGCCGCCGGTCCTCCGCCCGGTCGATGGCGTCGGGCTGGGTGCCGAGGATGGGCACACCGGCGGCGGCGAGGCCTTTTGCCAGGTTGAGCGGAGTCTGGCCGCCGAACTGGACGATGACGCCCAGGGGCTTTTCGCTCCTCACCACGTGGAGCACGTCCTCCAGGGTGAGGGGCTCGAAGAAGAGCTTGTCCGAGATGTCGTAGTCCGTGCTCACGGTCTCGGGGTTGGAGTTGATCATGATGCTCTCAATGCCGAGCTCACGCAGGGCAAAGGACGCATGGACGCAGCAGTAGTCGAACTCGATGCCCTGGCCGATGCGGTTGGGCCCGCCGCCCAAGATGATGACCTTTTGCCTGTCCGACGGGTTCGCCTCATCCTCGTCCTCGTAGGTGGAGTAGTAGTACGGCGTGTACGCCTCGAACTCTGCGGCGCAGGTGTCCACGAGCTTGTACACGGGCAGGATGCCCCTCGACGTGCGCAGTGCGCGCACCGTGTGCTCGTCGGTATTCCAGAGCATGGCCAGGTAGCGGTCGGAGAACCCCATCCTCTTGGCCTCGTGGAGGGTCTCCCTGTCAGGGCCCTTCTCGATGATCGCCGCTTCGGCATCCACGATGTCCCTGATCTGGTGCACGAACCACGGGTCGATGCCGGACAGACGCGCGATGTCGTCTATGGTGAAGCCCGAGCGGAGCGCAGCGGCGATCTGAAAGAGACGCCTGCTGTTCGGATAGGTGAGCCCGGTCACCACCTGCTTCTTGTCCTCGGGGCTCAGGATCATCCTGGGTCC
Source organism: uncultured Bacteriovoracaceae bacterium (assembly GCA_964572405.1). GTDB lineage: Bacteria > Desulfobacterota > Desulfomonilia > UBA1062 > UBA1062 > MWEI01. The sequence goes on along the minus strand of CAZNGL010000130.1, from coordinate 576 downwards.
CCCGAGCCCGAACTGCCCGATCTCCAGTGACCTGACGGCCTTGTTCAGGGCCTCCTTGAAGGTCCTGCCGATGGCCATGGTCTCGCCCACCGACTTCATGGAGGTGGTGAGGACGTCCTCGGTCTCAGGGAACTTCTCGAAGGTCCAGCGCGGGATCTTGACCACGCAGTAGTCGATGGCCGGCTCGAAGGAGGCGTAGGTCTCCCGGGTGATGTCGTTCCTGATCTCGTCGAGGGTGTAGCCCACGGCCAGCTTGGCCGCGATCTTGGCGATGGGGAAGCCCGTGGCCTTGGAGGCGAGTGCCGACGAGCGGGACACGCGGGGGTTCATCTCGATGACCACCAGCTCGCCGTCAGCGGGATTCACGGCGAACTGGACATTGGACCCTCCGGTCTCCACGCCGATCTCCCGCATGATGGCGATGGCCGCGTCCCTGAGGCGCTGGTATTCGACGTCCGTCAGGGTCTGTGCAGGTGCCACGGTGATGGAGTCACCCGTATGCACGCCCATGGCGTCCATGTTCTCGATGGAGCAGATGATCACCACGTTGTCCGCCCGGTCCCGCATGACCTCCAG
>CAZNGL010000129.1:0-8528 GCA_964572405.1 uncultured Bacteriovoracaceae bacterium | reverse complement strand
GGTGATGCCCGAGTGGTAGAAGGTGGAGTCGCCGATGACCGCCGCGAGCTTCTCCCTTCCGGGTCCGAACGCCTTTGACATGCCGTGGGCATGGTTGATGCCGGCACCCATGCACAGGCAGGTGTCGATGGCATCCAGCGGCGGCAGGAACCCCAGCGTGTAGCACCCGATGTCGCCGGCGATGAAGCACTTGCTGCGGCGGAGCGCATAGAGCATGCCCCGGTGGGGGCAGCCCGGGCACATGGAGGGCGGCCTGCCGGGAAGCGCCGCCGGTGCCGGCTTGACCACGGGCTCGCCCGACAGGGCTGCCCTGACGATGTCCGGGTTGAGCTCGCCGCACATGGGGATCCTGTCCTTCCCGTGGCAGGGGAGGCCTAATGCCTTGACCATGTCCTCCATGAACGGGTCGAGCTCCTCCACCACCCAGAGCTCCCTGACCTTCGCAGCGAACTCCTTCACCAGGGCATCCGGGAACGGGTACGGCATGCCGAGCTTCAAGAATGACGCCTTCGGGAACGCTTCCTTCGCGTACTGGTAGGCGACCCCCGAGGCGATGATGCCCATGGTGGCGTCCCCCATTTCCATGCGGTTGAGCGGCGAGGCCTCGGAGAGCTTCTTCAGCGCCAGGACGCGCTCCTCGATGAGGGGGTGGCGCCTCCTGGCATTGGCTGGGAGCATGACCCACTCGGCCGGGTGCCGCTCGAGGCTCACGGCCTTCGGAGATTCAGGGTCCGAGAGCTCCACGACGCCCATGGAGTGGGAGATGCGGGTGGTGGTGCGCACCATGACGGGCGTGCCGTGCTCCTCGCTGATGCGGAAGGCCTCCTTCGTAAAGTCCTTCGCCTCTTGGGAGCTGGACGGCTCGAGCATGGCGATCTTGGCGAAACGCGCATAGTGCCTGTTGTCCTGCTCGTTCTGGGACGAGAACAGCTCCGGATCGTCGGCGCTGATGAGCACGATGCCCCCGCGCACCAGGGTGTAGGGCAGTGTCATGAGGGGATCGGCAGCCACGTTCACGCCCACGTGCTTCATGACGGCCAGAGACCTGGCCCCGGTGTACGATGCTCCCACGGCCACTTCCAGGGCCACCTTCTCGTTGGGTGCCCACTCGGCGTGGATCCCCGGGTATTCCCTGGCGATGGTCTCCAGGATCTCGGTGCTGGGTGTCCCGGGATAGGCAGAGGCAAAGGCGACACCAGCCTCGAACGCCCCCCGCGCCACCGCCTCGTTGCCGCTGAGGATCTTCTTCATACCCTCCCCTTTCCTCGTTCAGTACACCAAGCGATACCATTGTCACTGTCAAGAGGCAACATCCGGTTGCTGCAGGGGCGCAATCAACCTATGACAAAAAACCCTGCACAGCTTCCCTGTCAACCGTCACCATCACCCCCGCCGGTGCGGAGGCATGATAAAAAAAGGCCATGGGTTCCGCCCATGGCCTTGTCTCTCTCCCCTCGGGGTCCCCAGGCCTATGGGCAGCCGTTCTTGAAATAATAAAAGCCGTAATAATAAGACTGGGTTGTCTGTATGAACATGATCTTCTGTATATCCCCCCGACGAGGGCTTACTGTCAAGCGGTTTCTCAGCCTGTGGTGCCCCGTCGTGACATTGGCGACGGATTCGGCCAGCGGGTATGCAGGCACGTCGGAACGCTTTACCCCCTGGCGCCATCTCCCCGCAGGTTCACTCCAGGCTTGCATTTCCAAGGGATTTATGATTTATAATAAAATTTCCGATCCGTACAGGGATGGAACCGAGGTCGGAAAGGTTCATGGATACACTGTGGTCCAATGGTGTAATGAACAGGGAGGGAAACCCAATGAAACTGAAACTGTGCATGAGTATTCTTCTTGGACTGTCATTCATGCTCTGTGCCTGCAGTTCGAGTTCTTCAGTAGACCTGATCGCGAAGAAGGACTATGCCCATGCCCTCATAGAGCTGCTCACCCTTGCGGAAAAGGGAGATCCCCAGGCCCAGTACAACGTCGGCCTCATTTACAGCAACGGCTGGGGGGTCCCCCAGGATTACATCAAGGCGGCACGCTGGTTCAGGAAGGCCGCGGACAACGGGAACGCCGAGGCCCAGTTCAACCTGGGCATCATGTATTATAAAGGAATGGGCATCAACCGCGACTATGTGGAGGCGGCCAGATGGTTCACCGAGTCGGCATCCCTGGGCTTCGTGAAGTCCCAGAGCAACGCGGGCTTCATGTACTACAAGGGCCTGGGGGTTCAGCAGGACTACGTCCAGGCGGAAAAATGGTACCGCAAGGCCGGCCAGCGGGGTGACCTGGAGGCCCAGAGGCGCCTCGGGAACATCTACTATCACGGCAAGGGGCTGCCCCAGAACTTCGAGGAGGCGGCGTACTGGTACCACAAGGCTGCGGAACAGGGGAGCATCGATGCGCAGGTGAACCTGGGAGACATGTACTACCAGGGCCTGGGCGTCAAGAAGAATTACCAAGAAGCCATCCGGTGGTACAAGGTCGCGTCCGTCCAGGGAAACGCCCATGCCCAGTGCAGCCTCGGCAACATATACCTCAACGGCGAAGGCGTTCTGCAGGACTTCGGCGAGGCGGCCTACTGGTACCGCATGGCCGCTGAACAGGGCAACAGCCAGGCACAGGGGTATCTGGGATACTTCTACGACCACGGCCTGGGCATCCCCCAGGACCTGACCGAGGCGGCCAAATGGTACCGGCTTGCCGCGGACCAGGGCGATGCGGTCATCCAGTTCAACCTCGGCCTCATGTACTCCAAGGGTCTGGGCGTGCCGCAGAACTACGAGGAGGCTGCAAAATGGTTCCAGAAGGCGGCCGAGCAGGGGTACGACAAGGCCCTGTACAACCTGGGCCTGCTCTACAGCAAGGGCAACGGAGTACCTCTGGACTACATGCAGGCCTACCTGTGCTTCCAGCTTGCGGCTGAACAGGGCATCCAGCACGCGGCCGTGTATCTCGACGTCATGGCAAACCAACTCACTCCGTCCCAGATCGCAGAGGCGAAGGAGATGGCAAAGGCCTGGAAGGAATCCGCAGGGACCGCCAACTGAGCGCTGTCGGGCTCAGCGGGACACGGCTGTTCGTGAAACCGCCCGTAATGCCGCATTCGGGTGTATCTAGCAGAGGAACCCGGGCACCGTCATGGCCCAGAGGTATTCGGGCAGGATCACCAGGGCCATCATGGATATGGTGGTCAACACTCTCTTCATAATCATCACCTCATGGAATCTACCAGGCCTCAAGGCCCTTCCCCGGGAAAACCTCAGCACATGCAAGTAAATAGACACCTCCATGCTGAGCAATATCTGTGCCTGGTGGATTCTCATCGAATATCAGAGTGATACATCCCTGGTCAACACTCCCTGGATCGGGTCAGGGAAAATGTTTTCCTGCGAAGAGGCATTCATTTACATATAACAGTGCTGCATCGGGTCAGCTTCGGCATGGCGTGGATTGAATGATGATTGGCAATCGAGGTGCCGTGCGGTCCCGGCTCCATGCCTGCACAATCATCCTTGACACGAACACGGGACTTCCTATAGCTTCCGGAATCCTGGAGATAACGTGATCCTAATGAGTTCGACCCAGGCATGGATCTCGCTGGACCTCTTGCCGGCCATCGGCCCGAGAACCGCTCTGAGGCTGATCCAGACATTCAGAAGCCCCGAAGCGGTCTTCGCCGCGCCGGCAGAGAGAATCTCCGGCCTCGACTACCTGAACACCCGGCAGAAGGATGCCATCATTGCCGGTCCAGACGAGAACAGGGTGCGGCAGATCCTGCAGACCCTCGACGCCATGGGGGCCCGCGCCGTGTGTCTGGACGACCCCGCGTACCCCGGAACCCTGAAAGAGATCAACGACCCGCCCTGCGTGCTCTATGTCAAGGGCGACCTGCAGGACCTCCAGCCAGCAGTGGCCATCGTGGGGACGCGCTCACCCACCCTGTACGGCAGGGAGAGCGCATTCCGCCTCGCCCGGGACCTCTCCTCCCAGGGCGTCTCCATCGTGTCAGGCCTTGCCCGGGGCATCGACAGGGAGGCCCACCTGGGCGCCCTGCAGGGCATCGCACGGACCGTGGCGGTGCTCGGTTCCGGCCTCGACGTCATCTACCCCCCCGAGCACCGGGAACTCTCGGAGTCCATCGTCTCTGCGGGCGCCCTGGTATCCGAGTTCCCCCCGGGCACCAGGCCCGATGCCGGGAACTTCCCCCGGCGGAACCGGATCATCTCGGGCCTGTCCCAGGCGGTGGTGGTCACCGAGGCATCCCTGAAGTCAGGGGCCATGATCACGGCCCGGTATGCCCTGGACCAGGGGAGGCCCGTCATGGCGATACCGGGGAACATCACGAACGTCCGCTCGCAGGGCCCGCACCACCTCATCGCCCAGGGCGCCGTCCTGGTGCAGGGCGCTTCCGACGTGCTCGCCGAGATCGCACCCCAGGTCAAGGGCATCCTCGGCCGTCTCAAGCAATCCCCGGACTCGCCCGATGATATCCTCACCATGGCGTCCGGGTCTCCGGTGAGCATCGACGAGATCGCGGCCCATCTCAACATCGACACCATGGAGGCAACCCGCAGGGTGAGCAGGCTCGAACTCGCGGGTTCCATCGAGCGCATTGCAGGGAACAGATTCATCACAAGGAGCGTACATGGCTAAATCTCTCGTCATCGTGGAGTCGCCGGCCAAGGCGAGGACCATCAAACGATATCTGGGCAAGGGGTTCGAGGTGGAGGCCACCATGGGCCACATCAAGGACCTCCCCAAGAGCAAGCTCGGCATAGAGATCGAGCATGGCTTCGTGCCGAGCTACAAGGTCATCCCGGACAAGCGGGACATCGTCAAGAAGATCAAGAGCCACGCGGACCACGCGGACGTCGTCTACCTCGCCTCGGACCCTGACCGCGAGGGAGAGGCCATCGCCTGGCACGTGGCCGAGGAGATCAGGAAGCCCGAGACCGCCGTGCACCGCATCACCTTCCACGAGATCACCAAGAAGGCCATCGAGGAGTCCCTGAAGAACCCCAAGGAGCTGAACCGCGCCCTGTACGACGCCCAGATGGCACGGCGCTCCATGGACCGCATCGTGGGCTACACCATGAGCCCCCTGCTGTGGAAGAAGGTCAAACGCGGGCTCTCCGGCGGCAGGGTGCAGTCCGTGGCGCTCAGGCTCATCTGCATGCGCCAGGAGGAGATCGAGTCGTTCATCGCCCGGGAGTACTGGACCGTGGAGGCAGGGCTTGCCACCGCCTCCGGAAACTCCTTTACGGCAAAGGTGGTCTCGCCCAAGGATATCCCGGACGAGCAGGCGGCGAACAACGTCGTGGAGGCCATCCGGTCCGCCCCGTCCATCGCCATCAGCTCCGTCACCAGGCAGGTGCGCACCAAGAACCCCCTGCCCCCCTTCATCACCTCCACCCTCCAGCAGGCGGCATCTTCCAGGCTCCGCTTCTCGGCGAAGAAGACCATGATGCTCGCCCAGCAGCTCTACGAAGGCCTGCCCATCGGCGGGGACGAGATCACGGGCCTCATCACCTACATGCGCACCGACTCGCCGGTCGTCTCGGAAGAGGCCCTGGCCGAGGTGCGGCGCTACATCCCCGAGGTCTACGGTCCGGCCTACCTGCCGGAGAAGCCTAGGCGCTTCAAGGCAAAGAAGACCGCCCAGGAGGCCCACGAGGCGATCCGGCCCACGAGTCTGCAGAACACCCCCCAGGCCCTGCGGCCGCACCTGAACGACGACCAGTTCGCCGTCTACGACCTCATCTGGAAGCGTTTCATCGCCTCCCAGATGAACGGCGCCACCTTCGCCCAGACCACGGTGGACGTCTCGGCCGGGGACATCGGACTGCGGACGACCGGATCGGTCATGACCTTCGACGGGTTCCTCAAGGTCTACGAGGCCGGGGACGAGGAGGCGGAGAACCGGCTCCCCGACTCCCTGGAGGAGGGCGAGGCCCTTTCCCTGCAGACCCTCGAGACCGGGCAGCACTTCACCCAGCCGCCGGCGCGCTACACCGAGGCGAGCCTCATCAAGGAGCTCGAGGACAAGGGCATCGGCAGGCCCAGCACCTACGCGCCCACGCTCTCCACCATCGTGGACCGCGGCTACGTGAGGATGGAGGCCCGCGCCTTCGTGCCCACCGAGCTGGGCAGGGACGTGAACGCCCTGCTGGTGAAGCACTACCCGAACATCCTCGACATCGGGTTCACGGCCCGGATGGAGGATTCCCTGGACCTCCTCGAAGAGGGCCGGTCCGCCTACGAGCAGGTCATGGCCGACTTCTACCGCACGTACAACACAGAGCACGAGCAGGCCACCGTGAACATGGAGAACATCCGCGCCGAGGCGCGCCCCTCGGGCATCGCCTGCGAGGTCTGCGGCAAGGACATGCTCATCAAGCTCGGCCGCAACGGCTACTTCCTCGGGTGCGCGGGTTACCCGGACTGCACGAACACCAAGGAGTTCATGCGGGACGATACCGGGAAGATCCGCGTGGTGGAGGAGAAGAGGCAGGAGACCGAGGAGACCTGCGAGAAGTGCGGCGCGCCCATGGTGGTCAAGCGCGGCAGGTTCGGCCAGTTCCTGGCATGCAGCGCCTACCCGGAGTGCAAGAGCACCAAGCGCATCACCAAGGCGCCGGAGCCCACGGACCGGGTGTGCGACAAGTGCGGGGCCATGATGGTCATCCGCCAGGGCAGGTTCGGACCGTTCCTCGCCTGCAGCGCCTACCCCAAGTGCAAGAACATCATGCCCTACCCCCTGGGTGTCAAGTGCCCCATGCCCGGGTGCACCGGCGAGGTTGTCCAGCAGCGCTCAAAGAAGGGCAAGTCCTTCTATTCCTGCACAGTGAAGGACTGCCCTTTCATCAGCTGGACCAGACCGGTCCTCCAGGAGTGCCCGAAGTGCGGGGCGGGCATCCTCATCAAGAAAGGCACCAAGCTCGTCTGCCCCAACCCCGAGTGCTCGCACACCGAAGATGCCTCTTCCTAGGGTGTCCATCATCGGCGCGGGCCTGGCCGGCGTGGAGGCGGCCCACGTGCTGGCCGCGCACGGGCTGGGCGTGGATCTCTTCGAGATGAGGCCCGCGGTTTCGACGCCAGCCCATAGGACCGGCCTGTTCGCCGAGCTCGTGTGCAGCAATTCCTTCAAGGGCACGGACCCCCTCACCGCGCACGGCATCCTCAAGGCGGAGATGGAGATGCTGGGCTCCCTGGTCCTGTCCGTGGCGCGTGCCACCCGCGTCCCTGCCGGCAAGGCCCTGGCCGTGGACCGCGCCGCATTCGCCGCCACGGTGACCGAGCGCATCATGGCCCTTCAGACCGTCACCCTGCACCGCGAGGAGGTGACGGTCATCGACCCGGACCGGCTCACCATCGTCGCCACGGGACCCCTGACCTCCGATGCGCTGGCCGGTCGCATCGCATCCATCACCGGGAGCGACAGGCTCTTCTTCTACGACGCCATCGCCCCCATCATAGACGCATCGAGCGTCGACATGGACCGTGCCTTCACCGGGTCCCGGTGGTCACCGGCAGACCCGGACTACCTCAACTGCCCCCTGACCAGGGAGGAATATGCACGGTTCATGGAGCAGCTCCTGGCGGCCGATCGGCTCCGGGCACGCGAGTTCGAGGACTCGCGGTTCTTCGAGGCCTGCCTGCCCATCGAGGTACTCGCGTCCCGGGGAAGAGACGCACTCCGCTACGGGCCAATGCGGCCGGTGGGGCTCATAGACCCGAAAACCGGGAGAAGGCCCTATGCCGTGGTCCAGCTCCGCCGGGAGAACCTCAGGGGAGACGCCTATACGCCGGTGGGCTTCCAGACCAGGCTCACCTACCCGGAGCAGGAACGGGTGTTCTCCCTGATCCCGGCGCTTCGCGACGCCAGGTACCTCCGCCATGGGAGCATCCACCGGAACACCTACCTGGACGCTCCGCGGGTCCTGGAAAAGGATCTGAGCCTGAAGGGCTCTTGTCGCACCTATGTGGCGGGCCAGCTCATGGGCGTGGAGGGGTACATGGAATCCGCTGCCATGGGCATCATTGCGGGCATCTCGGTCATGGCCCGCATCAGGGGAGAACGGTTCGTACCGCCCGGTCCCGAGACCGCCATCGGGGCTCTGATCCACCACATCACCGACCCGTCCATGGAACGCTTCCAGCCCATGAACACGAACTTCGGCATCATGCCCGTACCGGATGTCCCCAAGAAGGAGCGCGCGGCAAGGCGGAGCCTGGACGCACGTGATGCCTTCGAGCACTGGGCAGGCTCCGTGGCGGGAGGACTCGCGCCGCCTGTAAAGGCTTGAAACAACGTGAACGGGGTGATGCAGAATGACCGGTGACGGGGTGGACAGCCCCCGGGCATGAAGGGGCGTCTGCTTCCCGCTCCCGTGCCAGCATGGATATACTGCGGTTGTGAAACTACTGCCGTTCCGCTGCCAACATGCTAAGGAGCCGGGGCGGGCATGACCCGCCCCGGCTGAAGACTACAGCTTCATTACGTTCGATGCCTGCGGACCCTTG
>CAZNGL010000128.1:0-8553 GCA_964572405.1 uncultured Bacteriovoracaceae bacterium | reverse complement strand
GAGTCACAAGCTGTCCAGAAGCAGCGGATCATCAGGGTGGGCAAGGTCCTCAAGGCATTCCTGGAACGGGAGACGGTCACCACACCTCTCCTGGCGCAACTGCTCGGTGTCGATGTCAGGACCATTCAGCGGGACCTCAAGGCGCTCAAGGATGCAGGTCTGCCCATCCACGAGGAGAAGAAAGGCACCTACAGCCTCAAGAAGGACCTCATCAAGTACGGCGACCTGAGCCTGTTCGACGAGTCGGAGCTTGCCCTCATCGTCGCCCTGAAGGATCTGGTGTCCCAGCTCGGCACACCCTTCGAGCGGGCGGCAGAGGACATCCTGAGCAGGCTCTGCGAGTACTCCGCGTGCAGGCCCGTGTACGTGAGGATCGAGGGAGGGATCAATCTCAAGACCAAGACCATGAACAGGCTCGTCGACACCATCCAGATGGGCAGGCAGGTCTTCTTCTCGTACCACAAGGACAAGCCGCACGATGTGATCGCCCACCCCTACCGGGTGGCGTACTTCAACGGCGTCTGGTACCTCATAGCCAGGGACACGAAGGACGGCGTCATCAAGAAGTACGCCCTGGACAAGATCAGCGACGTCAGGAGGCTCAAGGAAAAGGTCAGGGGCATGCCTGCGAACCTCGACGATATCTTGTCCAGCAGCGTGAACGTGTGGTTCGAGAAGGACCGGACCACCGAGGTCGTCATCGAGGTGGATGCGGCGTGGGCCCACTACTTCACGCGAAGGAACATCCTCCCGGTTCAGGAAATTGTGGAAACCAGGACGGACGGCTCGCTCGTGCTGCGCTTCCTGGCCTGTTCGGAGGAAGAGGTGGTCATGTGCCTGAAGCCCTGGCTGCCCCACGTGAGGGTCCTGAAACCGGAGGATGTGCGGACTCGGCTTTTAAAGGATTTCAGGCAGTGGATACAGTGGCAGGAGGCTTGACTGATTACGCTATTACCGTGAGTTGATTCAGCACAAGTAAAACGATAAGTGTGGAACTGCGTCGGGTGTAACTTGCAGCAGGGAACAGACCGATCGAACCGGTCCTTGAAGAAAAATGTGAAAGGCTTATTATTATGACTCAGGAGAGACCAGGCATGAAAGGACTGAAGGAGCGGCTGCTGGAGAAGGGGGTTTCCCTTCAGGACGTATCCATAACCTGTGCGGTCCTCGACGAGATGGCGGCGGAACGGTACCGGCGCTGGAGCGATGTGCTCGATGTGGTCATTGCCGCCACGGTCATAGGGTTGTTCCTGTTCTGAACCCTGTGAACGACTGAAAGGGCTCTCCGCTTCGAAGGAAGCGTTTCACGCTTGATGTAACAAGCAGTGCCCTCCTCGAGGGCCAAGACATACAGCATCACGAAGCACGGCAAGGAACCACGATTGATCCACCTACGAGCGTTTTTGCTTTGTATTTTTTTGTTTGCCCTCCTCGCTGCCCCGGGAACCCTCCTGGCCTGGGAAGGGAAGGTTGTGGGCATATCGGACGGGGACACGATCACGGTTCTGAAAGAGCGCCGGGAGATCAAGATCCGCTTGTGGGGCATAGACACGCCCGAGCGGCACCAGGACTTCGGCAACCGCGCGAAGAAGCACACCTCCGGTCTCGCCTACGGCAAGGCCGTGGAGGTCAGGGAGATCGACAAGGATCGCTACGGCCGGACCGTGGCCATAGTCACCCTGCCCGACGGCCGGGTCCTGAACGAGGCCCTCGTCAGTGCCGGCATGGCGTGGGTGTATGGAAGATACTGCGACCGGCAGGTGTGTTCGAGGTGGCTCGATCTGGAAGCTGCCGCCAGGGAGCGACGGATCGGCCTGTGGTCATTGCCAAACCCGGTGCCGCCATGGGAGTTCAGGAGAAGATAATGCGATTTCCCCCATACCTAAGGGCTCGAGGGGGGGGAATGGTGCCTCGAAAAATGAGGGTCCTCTGCGGCGGGAAAATGACAGAAGAAGAGCGCCAGGCGGGGATGACCATGCTTCGCTCGCGTGCCATGGACCTTGATTGTCTCCGGAACGAACTGAGCCGGATGAAGCCCGGAGAAGTATGTAACTTTTCAGAAGCGAGCCTGAGGGCGCTCGAGAGGATAAAACGCAGGTACGAGCGATTCGGGGACGACTGAGGGCCAGAGGGGAACATGACAGGAAAATGATCAAGGTCAAGTTGACCTGTCGATTAAGTCTTGTCAACTCGATGGCCTTGCTCCAAGGCCTTGCCCTCGAGATACATTAGATCTTCAGGCTACCTCGAATAATCCTCTTTTTCAGAAGTCGTCATCTCGGAGTTGAATTTTCCATTCATTGCCCATGGAACATGCCCTCTGAGGCGCTCATTTAGCCGATATTGATCAACTGTTCTGTGCTTTAGGCCACCTCGAAGAATGCTCTTTTTCAAAAGTGGTCATCTCGGTGTTGATTTTTCCATGCACCCCCTGTGAGAAATACGCATGAACGTCAGCCTGTCCAATATCTGGTACTCCAGCTCATCATCAGAGAGATTGTACAGCGACTGGATGATGAGCGCCTTGAACATCAGCACCACATCGTACGGCTTCGCCCCTGCATTGCTCTTGCGCTCCTTCTCCCGTACCTTCATGAACAGTGCTCGGAACGCCTCCGCCAGGATGATGGCGGCTGGAACGCCGTAGTGCCTGTTGTCTTCGAGGAGACCCTGCTCCTTCAGGTGACGGTACTTGGAGATGTACTCCTTGTTGTCCCATTCGGGCATGGCCAACCACTCCCGCACCCACAGGGGTGTGCATGGATCTCCTTTGATTACAATGCATTTCATGGGCGATTAAATATATAGGATGAAAAGTTCGAAAAGGCTTGTGAAGGGATATACGGCAGAACACCCGCGCCTGCAAAGGAGCCTGTTGACCGACCATGAGCGACTCACAGCCTTCGATCCTCGTCGTCGACGACGAACTGATGAACATCCAGATCCTCGTGCGGAACCTTCAGAAGGAGGACTACAAGATCTCCGTGGCCATGAACGGCGAGGAGGCGTGGGCCCTGATGGAGAAGTCGCCTCGGGACTTCGATGCGGTGCTCCTGGACAGGATCATGCCCGGCATAGACGGGCTGGAGGTCCTGAAACGGATGAAGGGTCACGAGGAGCTCAGGAGCGTGCCCGTGATCTTCCAGACAGCCATGACCGAGGAGCACGAGATCCTCGAAGGCATCCAGGCCGGGGCGTACTACTACCTCACCAAACCCTACCGCAAGGAACGCCTCCTCGCGGTGGTGAAGACAGCCATCACCGACCATGCCCAGTACAAGACCCTCCAGAAGGAGGCCCACCAGACGGTGGACGCCCTCCACCACCTCACCCGGGGCGACTTCTCCATCCAGCGCCTGGAGGAGGCGAACAACCTGGCATCCCTGCTGGCAAAGGTATGCCCGGAACCGGACAAGACGGTGGTGGGGCTGTGGGAGCTCCTGATCAATGCCGTGGAGCACGGGAATCTCGGGATCACCTACGAGGAGAAGTCCGAGCTCGTCCAGCGCAATGCCTGGAGGGAAGAGGTGGACAGGAGGTTGAGCCTGCCCGAGTACGCCCACAGGAAGGTGCTGGTCCACTTCGAGAGGACCGACGACGGGATCGCCATCACCATCGAGGACATGGGGCCCGGCTTCGACTGGAAGCCGTTTCTCGAGCTCAGCCCGGACAGGGCCTTCGATGCGCACGGCAGGGGGATCGCCCTTGCGGGCAGCTACAGCTTCACCAGCATCGAATACCTGGGCAACGGGAACACGGTGAGGGCTGTCATCAGATACGGCGCGCAGGGCTGACGCACCTCCCCGAGGGACAGAGACTTCAAGAATTATCACGTATTTTCCGATTCCATGAGTACCGTGCAGATACACCATGTCCGAGCGGATACCCTTCACCCGTCGTGCACGGAGTGTGTCCGCACGGAGAGCGTCCCCGCGGAGCATGTACCGCTGATGTCTCGGGTAAACGGTTGAGCCGACGCGGCAGAGAAGGGCATACTGAGAGATGGCAGGAAAGATCCCCAGCGATGATGTGACGCCTTCCACGGTCCTCGTTGTCGATGACAGCAGGGTCGTGCGCACGTACATCCAGTCCCACCTGGAGAAGGAGGGGTACCAGGTCCTGGTGGCTCCCAACGGCAAGGAGGCGCTGGCCCTGCTCTCCGACGACATCGGCATCGTGCTGCTCGACCTGTGGATGCCCGAGATGGACGGCATGGCGTGCCTGCGCTACATCCGGGAGAACTTCCCGGAGATCCCCGCCATCATGATCACCGTGAGCCACGAGATCTCTCATGCCGTGGCCGCCATGAAGTACGGGGCCTTCGACTATGTCACCAAGCCCTTCGATCCCGGCGAGCTCCTGGTCATCGTCCAGCAGGCGCTGAGGATCCGGGACCAGGCCAGGCGCCTGCGCAGGGCTGAGGCGGAGCTGGACAAGGCGCGCGAGCACGAGATCTCCATCGCGTCCCGCATCCAGCAGACACTCCTGCTGGGCGCGCCGCTGAGAGACCTCAGGGACGTGAAGGTGGGCGAGCTGACCATCGCGTCCAAGAAGATAGACGGCGATTTCTACGACTTCACCATGATCAGCGACACCTGCCTCGATGTCATCGTGGGGGATGTCATGGGCAAGGGCATCCCTGCCGCGCTCATGGGCGCGGCCGCGAAGCAGCACCTCATGTCGGCGCTGTATCGCCTCATGCGCAGGCACGGCACCGGGGATCCGCCGGAGCCCGGGGAGATCGTCTCGTCCGTCCACGCGGAGATGATCGGCCAGATGAAGGACCTCGAGACCTTCTTCACCCTGTGCTATGCACGGTTCGACCTGTCGCATAACCTCGTCACCTACGTGGACTGCGGCCACATGCGGACCATCCACCACCACCGCACAGGCGGCACCTGCAGCCTCCTCCAGGGCGAGAACATGCCGCTCGGGTTCCCCGGCCAGGACCGGTTCACGCAGATGTCGGCCCCCTTCGAGAGGGGCGACCTGTTCTTCTTCTACTCGGACGGGCTCACCGAGGCGAGGAACGAGCGCGGCGAGTTCTACGGCGAGGAGCGCCTGGTGGAGTTCGTGCGCGCCCATGCGTCCCTTGACCCCCAAGAGCTCTGCGAACAGGCAGCAAAGGAGGTCGTGGACTTCTCCCGGCGGGACACCTTCACCGATGACCTGACCTGCGTGGCCCTCAGGATCGAACCGGCCGGGTCCGCCGGAGAGGGTTCCCGGGAATGGAGCCTCGCTGTCCCCGCCGATCTGGCGGAGCTGGAGCGGGTAAGGGGGTTTATCCAGGATGTGTGTACGGGCGCGGGTGCGGACGTCGACGAGGAGCAGGTCAAGGTCATCCAGATCGTTGCCACGGAGATTATGACGAACATCGTGCGACACGCGTACCGGGGCAGGAGCGACGGCGAGGTCCGCATCGAGGCCAAGGCCTCGCCCGAGGCCATCGAGCTGAGCTTCTTCGACCAGGGGATCGAGTTCGATTTCTCGAGTGCGCCGCTTCCAGTGTTCGACGGGTCGAGGGAAGGCGGGTTCGGGCTCCACATCATCGCCCACACCGCCGATTCCGTGCAGTACACGCGGGACAGCAGCGGGACGAACCGGGCCCGCGTGACATTCTCCCAGCGAAGGAGGGGCAAGGATGAAGTTCACCGTTGAAGAGACCGATGGCGTCAGGATCCTCTCCTCCCTGCCCAAGGTGCTTGACGCGAACAATGCCATGGACTTCAAGGCGGTCATGGCGCGGACGCTGGAGGGGGGCACCAGGGTGATCTTGGACATGAGCGCGGTGAAGTTCATCGATTCCGCCGGGTGCGGGGCGCTCATCACCGTGCTCAGGCAGCTCAAGGCATCGGGCGGAGACCTGAAGCTCTACGCGGTGGAGAAGCAGGTGAGGATGGTGTTCGAGCTGGTGAGGATGCACAAGATCATCGATATCTTCAACACCCGGCAGGAGGCCATCCTGGCGTTCTCGCAGGAGCAGGCATGAGAGTAAGGAACCATGGCCGGGGAGCCGGCGGTCCCCTGCAGCATGGCGTCGCCCCTGAAGGGGTGAGGTGAAGGACCCGGTCAGACCGTGAAGATCCGGCATTCCCTGAAGAAGGTCTTCCAGCCCGCAGAGAGCAGCATGGATCTGCTGGATGAGCTCTACGAGCGGTACGGAAGGTACGACGGCAGGAGCGGCTTTGCCCAGCGGTTCCGTCTCTGGCGGAAGAAGACCGCGTGGGTCACCGCGGTGGGCGGCGCACGTCTCCTGAAGCGCCTGGTGGACATCGCCGCATCGGTGTGGCTCTTCATCATCCTGTCCCCACTCCTTGCCGTGGTGGCCGCCGCCATCAGGCTCACCGACAACGGGCCGGTGCTCTACTGGCAGACACGGGTGGGCAAGTGGGGGCGGGAATTCCGGTTTCCCAAGTTCAGGTCCATGCGGGTGAGCTCGGACAGGGAACGGCAGGATCTCCTGGCGAGGAGCCACCACAGGGACAGCATCACCTTCAAGATGAAGGACGACCCCAGGATCACGTGGATCGGGCGCATCATAAGGCGGACCAGCATCGACGAGCTCCCCCAGCTCTGGAATGTCCTGAAGGGGGAGATGTCACTGGTGGGGCCGCGGCCGCCCCTGCCCGAGGAGGTGGACCGGTATACGCTGCGTGACCGCAGGCGCCTGGACGTCACCCCCGGGCTGACCTGCATCTGGCAGGTGAGCGGGAGGGGCGACGTGCCCTTTCCCAAGCAGCTGGAGTACGACGTGCAGTACATCGAGAGCCAGAGCCTGCTGCTCGATGTCGCGCTCCTCCTGAAGACCGTGGTGGCGGTCCTCACCGGAAGGGGGGCGTACTGACCATGGGCACCATCCTCATCGCCACGGGCGAGAGCAGAACCATGGCCATGCTGAACCAGACCGTGCCGGCCCCCATGATCCCCCTGGTGGACCGCCCCTTCATCCAGCACGTGGTGGAGTTTCTGGTGGGCCAGAAAAGGACGGGCTTCGACGTCATCCTCTCTCACCTCCCCCAGCAGATCGAGAAGCTGCTCGGTGACGGCAGCCGGTGGGGCTGCAGCTTCCGGTATCACCTGGTGCGGGATCCGGGCCAGGTCCCGCGGGTGGTCAGGACCATAGCCCAGGGGCACGACGGGCCGTACCTCCTGGCCGATGCCACGGCCATCCCCCGGGTGGATGTCTCGCAGGAACCGCATGGCGAGGCGGCCCGGAGGGCACCGGTCCTCTACTGCCTCGAACACGGGGGATCCGGCCCGGAAGACGCCGCACCGTGGACCGGATGGGCCTGGCTCCCCGGGGAGGCCCTGCAGGATCTTCCCGCCCTGTCCAGGTGGGAAGACCTCTCCCCCTGGGTGCTGGACAGATACGACGGACAATGCACCCTCGTCACGGTACCGTGCATGATCAGGATGGACAGCTACACGAACGTGCTGGCCGCGAACGCCCGGGTGCTCGACAAGGGGTTCCCGGGCCTGCTCATGACGGGCAGGGAGGTCGAGGACGGGGTGTGGCTCTCCCGGAATGTGGTCATCCATCCCGGCACGCGGATCACCCCCCCTGTGCACGTCGGGCAGAACTGCCGCATCGGCAGGGGCGTCCACCTCGGGCCGTATGCCGCCATCGGGAGGAACTGCGTGCTGGACGACAATTCCAGCATATCCAATGCCCTGGTGTTCCCGAACACCTATGTGGGAGAGTCCCTGGAGCTGAAAGACGTGATCGTCGAGCGGAACCGCCTCATCAATGAACGGTTCGGCTCCGGGACCACCATCACCGACGAGTTCATCCTGAGCAGCATCCGGGAGGAGCAGGTGAAGAAGTGGCTCTCCGGGGTCCTTTCCCGCGTCTTCGCCGCTCTCATCCTCGCCCTCGTCCTCCCCTTCCTCCCTGCGGTGTATCTGTACCTGAAGGCCAGATACCCGGGCATCGCCATCCGGAGGGACAATGTGGTGAGGCTCCCCGCGGAGTTCGACGCGAACCTGTGGAAGACCTACAGCCTGTTCAGCCTGGACGTTCCCCGGGACGACCCCGGGCAGCCGGCCGGGCCCGCAGGGGCATCGCCGTCCATGGGTGGGGGCGCCTGGTGTCACTTCCTGTGCAGCTTCCTTCCGGGCCTGGTGAACGTGGTCCGCGGAGACCTGCAGGTCGTGGGGGTGCAGCCCCGGGCGGAGGAAGAGATCATGGCCCTGGAAGCGGAGTGGAGGCTCGCGTACCTCAGGTCGAAGGCGGGCCTCATCACGGAGAGCCATGTCAATTTCGGGCCCGGTGCCTCGCCGGACGAGGTGTATTCCGCGGAGATGCTCTACTCAACGTCCTTTACCAGGAAAAAGGACATGGCGCTCCTCGGCAGGTATTTCAGGCGGATCGTCCGGGATCTCTTCAGAAGGCGCGGGAAGGCGTGATGAATGGCGATCCATCAGGACGGGTATCTTTCTTCAGAGTGACTGCGGGAACCCATGCATACCCCCGTTGACCAGACCGACAGGAAGCAGGCCAAGCCCTTCGACCCCATCGGCACGGTGCAGATGCACTGGATGGAGATCGTGGTG
>CAZNGL010000127.1:0-8699 GCA_964572405.1 uncultured Bacteriovoracaceae bacterium | reverse complement strand
TCCGTGAACTTCAGGGCGTTCCCCACCAGGTTGACGAGGATCTGCCTGAGCCTTCCCGGGTCTCCCACGAGCCGGGAGGGCGTCTCGGGGGATATGTACAAGATGAGCTCCACGCCCTTCTGCTCGGCTCGCACTGCAAAGGTCCGGGCGAGGTCCTCCAGGAGGGCCTTCAGGTCGAAGGGGATGTGCTCCAGCTCCAGGCGCGACGACTCCAGCTTGGAGAAGTCGAGGATGTCGTTCACCAGGCCCAGCAGGTTCTCCGACTCGCGGTAGACCGTGCCGATCAGCTCCTGCTGCTCCGCGGTGAGGCCTGTCTCCAGGGCGATCTCGGTCATCCCGATGATGCCGTTGATGGGGGTGCGTATCTCGTGACTCATGTGGGCGAGGAACTCGCCCTTGGCCCTGTTCTCCGCTTCTGCCTTGAGCATGGCCTGCTGGTATTCCTGGAGCCGCTTCCGCTGGGTGATGTCCCGGATCGTGCCCCTGAACCCTATGGAGCGTCCCTTGGAATCCCGCATGAGGCTGATGGACGCCTCGATGGGCCTTTGCTGGGAGTCCTTGCACACCACCTCCCATTCAAAGCCCTTCTCAGGGCTCCCGGTGCGAAAGACCCGGTTGAAGACCGCGAAGATCTCGTCCGCGGCCTGGGGTGTCACAAAGTTCCTGAAGCCCTTTCCCAGGATCTCGTCGAGCTCGTACCCCATGATCCTGCACAGGGACCTGTTGGCAAAGGTGAAGACGCCCCTGATGTCCACCTCATAATAGCCGTCCTCGATGCTCTCGAGGATGGTCCTGTACTTCTCCTCGCTCTTCTTCAGGTTCCGCTCCATGCGGAGGCGCTCCGTTATGTCGCGCGCAGATCCCCGCACGCCCACGGGCACGCCGTTCTCGCTCACCAGGGAGTTCCTGTATTCCAGGACATGCTCGCGGCCGTCCCTCATCGCCACCACGACCATGCCCTCGTCCTTCCCGCCGGCCATGAGGCGGGCGATGTATTCGGGGAAGAGTTTCCTGAACCGCTCGGGTATGATGTCCCTGAGGTTCGCCCGACTCTGCGCGGCGTCCGCCAGGTTCCAGTCCTGCTTGACCCGGGCATTGCACTCGCTGAAGTCGAAGTTGCCGTCGAGGTCATGGAAGAAGAGGTAGTCTGACACGTTGTCGAAGATGTCCCTGAGACGCTCCCGGCTCCTGCGCAGGTCGGCTTCGGAGCTCATCCGCTCGGTGATGTCCGTGGCGACGCCCCGGACGGTTTCGCCACCGTCGGGTCCCCGGGTCACCTCCGAGACGTACCGGAAGACCTTCAGTCCACCCCTGGGAAGCTGCACCTGCAGGGTCCCCTGCGCCCTGCCCCTTGCAGAAAGATCGCGGAGGTACCCCTCCAGCTGCCTGTGGCCTTCGGCCGGGATGACGTCGCGGAGGTGCTTCCCCACGAGGTCGTCCAAGGCCAGGGAATCGACGCGGCCCCCGGCCTTCGTGATCCCGGCGAGGGTCCCGTCCAGGTCGTGGAAGAAGAGGATGTCAGAGGTATTCTCGAACACGAAGCGGAACCTCGAGAGCAGCTCGTCCATGGCCTTGTGCACGGCACAGTGCCGCGAGAGGATATCGAGGCTGGCCAGCACCCGTTCGCGGTCGTTGCCCGCGCCATGCGCAGCAGGGGGGACATGGTACGGGTTCTCGACGAGGGTCGTGTCCACCAGCAGGAAGGGATGCATCTCCAGGGCGCGCAGGATGGAGCCGGGGTGCGTCCTGTCCCTGTCGTAGATGCTCAGGACCATGCCCGACCTGTCCTGCAGCCATGCATGGATGGAATCCCGATAGAGCGTCATTTCGCCCTCGGTATCCTGGGCCATGGGCAGGGAGCCCAGGTCGATGGCCGCCCTCAGGCAGGGAACCCCCCTGTCCCGCGCCGCGGCCTCCTGCTCGTCCAGGAGCGCCAAAAGGCCGTCCATGCAGGAGAGCGCACCACCCTCCTCCAGCATGATCCGGCCCGTCGCCACGGCGTCTCCCGGGTCACACCCCATGAGTCTGGCGTGGCGGGAAAACCCGTTCAGCACGTCGGCCGTGGACACGGCCAGACACAGCTCTCCCCGCCGGAGCCCCTCGCAGAGGAATGCCGCCACGGCCTGCGCGCGCGCAGGAACGTCCTCAGGGAAGGCCCCGATGTGCAGGCCAGCAACCAGAGTCTCCATGGGCTTCTCCGTCATGCCCTTATCCCCCGTACGGCGGATGTCAGCCGGGGACAGCTCCGGGATTCCACAAAATCCCGGGCACACCCCTGGACACAGCTCTCCAACTCCCTTGTCCTATCGGAAAAACGACCATGAATCATGAACCTGGAGCAGGGCGGCGGAGGCCTTTCCGGGCCTTCCCGCGGGCCTGCCCGGCCGCGGCCTCACCGGAAGGTGACGATCCGTGCGCGAACCCTGCCGACCATGCCTGCCAGGGGCATGATCTCTGCCGGGTTCTCCCCCTCCACCACCTTGAGGTGCGTGGCATCTGCCCGGATCTGCGAAAAGGTGGGGTCCACGCTGACCCACGCATCCCCCACGCAGCTCTCGGCCCAGGTATGGTAGAGAAACCCCCGGTGTTCCCCGGAATAGACGACGCCGTTGACCACCCGGGTGGGTATGCCCGCGGCCCTGCACAGGGCGGCATAGAGGAGTGCATGGCCCTGGCACTCGGCCCCGCCACGCTCCAGCACGTCCAGGGCCGTGAACACGTCGGCGGGCTTCTTTTCGATGTTCCGGTCCACCCAGGCAAGGATCGAGCGGATGGCCTCCTGGGGCCCGTCCGTGCCCTGGACGATGGAGGCCGCCAGGTCGCGGATGCGTCCGCTGCCGGCAGGCACCGCGAGGGAGGACCGCAGGTATCTGTCCTGTTCCGCGGCGCCGCACCCGCGGGCAGGCACCTCACGGAAGGCATCGATGCTGCAGGCGAGCGTCCCGTCCCGCCATTCGCAGCGCTGCCGTTCATCGGAAGGGACCACGCCCAGCTCATCGCAGCCCTCGAGGTGCAGTTCCAGGTACCGGAGCCGCCGGGGGTCGGCAAGGACCTGCTCCGGCCTGATGAGGCTGAATTCCAGCAGCACCTCGTCCTTGCTCAGGGCGGCTGATGCAAGATAGCGCTTCGCTTTGTCCTCGCTCTCCAGCCCTGAGATCATCACGCCTCCCAGGGCCATTTCCAGCAGGGGTCTCCCTGCCCCGTCCAGCCAGGCGATCACTTCATGTCCGTGCATCAGGGTCTTCACCTTGTAGCCCCTGCCCTCGAAGAGATCGCTCTCCTCACAGGAGAGGACCTCCTGGCGCACCGCGGACAGGCTCCTGGTCTCACCGTCATAGACCGGGTACGCATACGTCCTGCCCGCATGGAGCCCCTGCATTGCCGGATAGAGGTACAGGACGCTGGCGGGACGGACCGGGCCAGAAAAGGACTGTTCGAGGACCTCGCCGGAGGCATGGACCGTGGTCTTCAGGTCATCGCCCTCCCTCTCTCCCATGATACGCATCCCGCTGCCGTCCAGATCGTACTCGTACGTGAACCTCTCCAGGGAGAGATCGGCGTTCACCAGGTCGTGGGCCTTGAGGGAAAACCGCTTCTCCACCATGAGGAATTTCAGGGAGAACACGGCCTCGGACGTGATGTCGAACCGGCCGGGCATATCCCGGGAAGGAGCGAGGCGGAAGTGGGAAAAGCCTATCTTCCCGCCGTTGAGCACGATGCCGCACCAGTACTCCTGCACCGTATCCGGCGTCAGCTCGAACCTGACAGGGTCCCGGGGCTGCCCGGGCGCTGCGCGGAAATGGGCCGAGGTGCACCCTCCGGCCAGCAGGACGGTGCAGAACGCCGCAGTGATGAGGAGACGCAGGGACCAAGAATGCATGCCGGATTCCATAATAGCCTGCACCGCACGGGATGGAAAGGGGGGGCGGGAGAAGGGGCGGGCGGTCAGGCCGGGCATCCCGATGGCGCGAGTCTCTGGCGGGTCACTGCGGCCTCGGGCACGCACAGCCCCCGGCCCAGGGCGTGGATGAGATCGGCGCGGGACCGGACCGGGGTCGTGAACCTAGTGGCCGCACACCCCAGCTCGTGCAGGCTGTGTGCATCGCTCCCCCCACACAGGACAAGGGGATATCTCTCCCAGAGGCGCTCTGCCAGGGCGTTCTCTCCCGGGGTGTTTCTGCCGTTGACCGCTTCGATGGCGCCCACCAGTCCCGAAGAGAAAAGCTCCATCGCCGTTGACCGGCCGCTGCGGAACGGGTGTGCGGCGACCACAGCGCCTCCCCTGTTCCGGACGGTTTCCAGCAGCTCATGCGCGGACAGGCCGGTTGTCAGGTACTCCAGGGGGCCGAAGACCAAGAAGTCCCCCTGCGGGGTGTCGTACTCCATGCCCACGATGACGACGAGGCCGTTCTCCTGCACCCCCTCATGGACATGCCGACAGGCGTCCATGGTGTTGTGGTCCGTGAGGCATACTCCGTCGAGGCCCCGGGTCCCCGCGTGGTCGAGGATATCTCTGATCCGTAGGGCGCTGCAGGACGAGATGGTCGTGTGCACATGGATGTCGAACAGCATCCGGAAGGTATGACATAAAAGGGATTGCCGCATCAAATAACTTATTTGCATACGTTCGTCATGAACCATCATAACCTTTATATACGGGCACAATAAAATGAATTTACTTTGTGCGAGATAGTGCATACACTGATTTCATCTACTCCCACAGGGTGTTCCATGCGGAAGAAATGCATCCTGATAGTTCTTGACGGGCTGGGCGACCGGGCATATCCCGAGCTTTCAGGTCTGACACCGCTCCAGGCGGCGCATGCCCCCACCTTGGACATGCTTGCGTCCCAGGGCTCCAACGGCCTGTACCACGCCGCAGCACTCGGCCAGGCCCTGCCCAGCGAGAATGCGCACTTCTCCATGTTCGGGTATGACCTCGTGGACTTCCCGGGCCGCGGAGCCCTGGAGGCCCTGGGCGCAGGGGTCGCCCTGAAACGCGGAGAAGTGGCGGTGCTGGCCCACCTGGTAAGCCTGCGACGGGAGGGCCACTGCCTGGTCCTGGTACGGGACGTGCCCCGGACAAGCCCCGATGAGGCGACGGAGTTCATCCGTTCAGTGGCGGACTACGAGGACCAGGGCATGAGGCTGCGCTTCGTGCAGACCAAAGGGGTGTTCGGTGTGATCGTGATGAGCGGCGGCGCTTCGCCATTTATCACAGACACCAACACCATGGTGGAGGGCAGTCTCGTTCCCGAGCTGAAACCCTGGGCCTCCCATGCGCACGACCAAGCTGCAGTCAGGACGGCCACCGTGCTCAGGGGCTTCTTCCACCACGCCCGACGAATCCTTGACAAACACCCGCTCAATGCCCGACGGATTAGCGGGAGCATGGACTCCATCAACGGCCTCGTCACCCAGCGGCCCGGCCAGAAGGGTGAGGTGACACCCATCCGGCAGCGATACGGCTGCAGGTCGCTGTCCATCGCTTCAGGCATCCTTTTCCGGGGGATCGGCATGTATCTCGGCTTGGACTTCCGGGACGTGCCCGACACGGACGACCCCGCCCAGGACCTGGCAGCGCGGCTCCGGGTGGCTAGATCGGCCCTTGCGGACTACGATTTCATCCATGTGCACACCAAGGGTCCCGACGAGGCGGCACACACCAAGAATCCGATGGCAAAGATGGAGATGATCGAAACCCTCGACAGAGGCCTGGCGGCCGAGATCAGGCCCATCCTCGAAGACCCCGGTGTCCTGCTGGTGGTGACCTCAGACCATGCAACGCCCTCGGCGGGCCCCCTCGTGCACTCGGGCGAGAACGTCCCGCTGACTCTCGTGGGGCAGGGCATCCCCCGTGACGGCGTGCAGCGGTTCGACGAGGTGAGCGCCGCCTCGGGAGCCCTCGGCCAGGTAAGGGGAAAGGAGCTCATGTACCTCGTCCTCAACCACACGGACCGGATCAAGCTCAGGGGGATCATGGACACGCCCGATGACCAGGCATACTGGCCCGGCGATTACGAACCCATGAGAATCGACGATGACCGGGAGTGACAGGATGGCAGCTGATGCCGGCGCTGCAGTACCCTACGAGGTCGGGGTGATCCACGGTCGCTTCCAGATCCTCCACAACGACCACCTGCGCTACCTTCTGGCGGGCAGGGACCTGTGCCGTCACCTGGTGGTGGGCATCACCAACCCCGATCCGACCCTGTGCCGGGATGACCAGGCGGATCCCCACCGGAGCAGGCCCACGGAAAACCCCCTCACCTATTACGAGCGTCTGCAGATGGTGAGGGCCTGCATGGAGGACGCAGGGACGCCGGGGTCGAACATCACCATCGTCCCCCTGCCCATCAACATGCCCGAGCTGTACCGGTACTATGTGCCCATGAACGCGGTGTTCTTCCTCACCATCTACGACGACTGGGGTCGCAAGAAGTACAGGACCTTCACCGAGCTGGGGCTCGCAACCCACGTGCTCTGGGAGGTGAGCCCCGGGGACAAGGGGATCAGCGCCGCGGACGTCCGGGCCAGGATCCTGGCCGGCGAACCGTGGGAACACCTTGTTCCCGCAGCCGCGGCCGCGTATCTGAAGGGTCTCGGCATCGAGGCCCGGCTCAAAGAACTGCTCTGAAAGCCGTGGCCCGCAGGCCCGGGGCCTCGACCCTCACCGCAGGTACTGCCTGGCCCGGGGGCCGCAGGTGAAGAGGAGGTCGAAGACGGACGTGTTCGGGATGAACGCCCCCCAGAGCTGCGGGTACACGGGGGTACAGGGCTTCACAGAGGAGATCCCGATGGCGGCCTCCTCGAACAGGTCCGCATCGAGCCATTTCCGGGCAGAATCCTGCACCAGGAAGCGATCGGCCCCCAGAGCCCGGCAGAGCTCCACGAGAAGCCGCGTCCCCGAGGCGGCGACGCCCGTCTCGGAGAGCCTGACCACGCGGGTGGAACAGCCCAGCTCGGTCAGGACATGGGTGATGAACTCCACGTTCATCTCGCAGAGCGCATCGGGACCGGACAGGAACAGCCTCTCGAAGATGCCCAGATGCTCTTCGAGGTAGGGTGCGTTGCGGTAGGCCTGCCGCAGGCTTGCCAGGTGCTTGTGCCTCCAGCGCTCATCCCGACAGACCTGTACGTCGGAGATCTTCTGGAGGCCGAGCCCCTTCTTCCTCACCGGCACAGTCAACCACAGGGCCCCCTGGTCGTTCTTGAACCGGTTGCGGGTGATCCAGGTAGTGCCCCGGGGGAACTGGACCGTGTCGAGGACCACGAAGCAGTCCGATGCGAGGATCCGGGCGAAGTAGCCCGGATGGGGGCAGAAATAGGGCCTGGCGGCGGACAGGATCATCCGCCCGCCCCCTGACGCGTCCCGGCCGGCGCCCTAGAGGTCGTAGAGGGTCTCGTCCACCCTTGGCCCGGCGGCTTTCCGGCGCTTTCCTGCCTTCCGGTCCATGACAAAGGGTTCCTCCCCTTCCAGCAGGTCACCGAGCTCGGCCTCGATCCGGTCCGGATCCTCGCCGCGCTCCATCCTGCTCAGGGCCTCCTCCATGCCGGAGCCCATCTTGAGCCCGGCCGCCTCGGTGAGCCTGCGCATGAGGCCGGCCGCCTGCCGGGGATCGTCCTCGTTCAGGCCCCCGGCCTCCCGCTCGAGCATGGCCATGGCCTTCTCCATGCGGGCCTCGTCGAAGGAGGGCATGTCGCCCTCGGCATCCTCTCCCCTGCGGCCCGAGATGGCGGCGAAGGTCGAGACCTTCTTCTTCAGCCTCACGGTCCTGCACCGGGGGCACCGGGGCACCTTGTCCGTGTTGATGGTGCGCGAGAAGAAGTTGTAGATGGTGTCGCACCTGCTGCAGTAGAATTCGTAGATCGGCATGGATACACCCCTGTAACGTGTTCTCCTGACACACCGTTATGGACCAGATGCAGGGTGAAAATCAAGACGGTTCATGGGGCATGCCCCGCACGGGGCTGGCACATCTTTGCCCTTGCCATTTCGACCAGAAGTGCTATGATCCCGCACGGATCAGGAAACCCAGCAACGAACCCTATAGATGATGACGTCGACAGAATACCAGATACCACCACCAAGGAGTACCCATGCTCTTCACCGAACTACCGCTTGACGAGCGCGTCATGCTCGGCATCAGCGACGCGGGATTCACCGAATGCACCCCGGTCCAGGCGGCCACGCTACCGCAGAGCCTTACCGGGAAGGACATCTGCGCCCAGTCTCAGACCGGATCGGGCAAGACCGCGGTCTTCCTCCTCACCATCTTCCAGCGCCTCAAGGACATGCGGGGGAGAAAGGCCATGATCATCGTGCCCACCAGGGAGCTGGCGGTTCAGGTGGAGCGCGAGACCGAGCTGCTGGGCAGCCACCTCGACTACCGCACCGCGTGCATATACGGGGGCGTGGGGTACAAGAGCCAGGAGCAGCAGATCAAGCAGGGCGCCAACATCATCATGGGCACCCCGGGCAGGATCCTCGACCTGCACCGCTCGGGCAAGCTGGGATTCCGGGACGTGGGCATCCTGGTCATCGACGAGGCGGACCGCCTCTTCGACATGGGCTTCATCGCGGACCTCAGGAAGATGCTCCGCGCCATGCCGCCAGCGCACAAGCGCCAGACCATGCTCTTCTCAGCCACCCTGAGCTTCCTGGTCAAGGAGCTCGCCTGGCAGTACATGAACGACCC